>CAYNOM010001307.1:0-1854 GCA_964398415.1 uncultured Polyangiales bacterium
GGCAGTTCCTGAGGTGTGTTCGACTGAACCCGGTGTGGTGTCAGCGAGATGAGCGCACGTTCACGTAAGCGCTGATGAACGAAAGCTTCGAAGTCATCCCACTGTCCGTTCAGTTCGATGCACCTGAGCTGTACGACGGCCTCCACCCTCTCTTCGATCCATCGCATGCCGCCGTGATCGCATCGGCGGCCGATGATGCGCTTGACCGCGCCTTCGACCGCGCCGGTGCCGATGTCGAGGTCTCGTCGAAGAAGGGAGCCGTAGCGAATGTTGGGGAGGCGCCTTTCGATGTAACGCAGAGAGTCTTGCAGGCGTTTCCTCTTGCCTTTGTTTCCAGGCCCTGTCTTAGGCATGGCTTCGAGGCGTCTTCGCAGCTCTGCGACAATCAGACTGGCTTCGTCACGAAGGAGACGCTCACGTTGTTCGTCGAACCAGAGTGTGAGTTCCTGACTTCCCTCACGCATGAGACATTCTCCGGCCGCGTGGACGTACTCTGCAACATGGTAGAAGTCGACTGTATGCTCAGCCTGCGGAAAGAACTGGGCGGACAGAGAGGCGAGGTCTCGATCCCCGTCTGTGAGTACCTGCACGAGCTTGCCGGAGTCGGCGGCGAAGCCACGTTTGTCTGCCATCTTGCGGGCAACGGCAAAGGCATGACGCTTGTTTGCAAACGAGGCGTAGAAGCGCACGTTGAGAGGACCTTCAAGCCTTCGTGTTCCGACGCGCTTGAGTGTGTACATCACGACGCAGGTAGCAACGCGGGCGTTCTTGGCCTTGTCACCCTTCTTTCTGCGAGGCCGGCGCGGATAGCATCGGCGCTTGTCGCGGCCACGATGCCGCTTCGAAGTGGGGCGCGCTCCCGTCTTACGCTTACGACGTCTGCGCTCGAGCTCACGCGCCGTAGCGGTTGGAGCGCCCTTCCCGTCGAACTGAATGACGAGCACCTCCCCATCGCCCTCGGGAGCCGGCGTCTGTTCGATAAACGCCGCCACGTGTTCTCCGAGGCCGAGCACCGTCTTCTCAATGACCTCGGTGGACGGAGCGTTGGGCATAAACGTGCCGAGCGTCGAGTGGGCCTCGGCGAACGCCATTTTGGTCGCGAGTCGTGCTGCCGTCACGAGCACGTTCCAGCTCAAGCGGTCTCGCGTGAGACCAAGAGATACGTCGAGCGGGTGAAAACCGTGCCGCTCCCCATCGGACACCTCGCGCATGTAAGTGCGAAAGTATCGAATCACTCCGAACATCGTCGTGAAGTTGCGCGCAATGGGCGGAGCTGGGCGGTACACCCGTCCCAGCCACTCCCAGCGCCCTGGGTGCGCCGCGCGATGCGCGTCCATCACGTGCCGCTCACGCAGCGAAAAGAACAGGACGATGAGCGCGCGACCGATTGCGAACACCGCTGCTCGCGTCAAGCGCTCCACTTCCCGATAGCTCACGTCGCTGCGAGATGCCTCTGCCTCGACCAGCAGGATCGCGTTCGACACCGCGTCATGCACGCGACTACGCAGAGTCTCCATGCTCGGGGCTGATGCTTCACTTTCGGGGTTCCGTACGAGGCTCGGCGAGGATATCTTGGGCATGCGGGCGAATCCGGGGGGGACTGGTTGGTCTGGTAACCCCAAGATCCCTCAGATTCCCCGCGTTTTCATCCCCTCAGTTCACTAAGACGGATGGATCTGGCCTGAGCTGCACCCAGTTCAATAGGGTACGGAGCTACTCGGCTCCTCATGAACCCCAGGTGGAACCGGATTACGTTCATGATTTGAACTACGACGCACTGGGACGCTTGGTAGAAGAGCGCGACGGGCGCGGTGTTAGACGGCATGGCTATCCGGCTCGCCACCCGCAGTCTAG
>CAYNOM010001308.1:0-1852 GCA_964398415.1 uncultured Polyangiales bacterium
AAGACTCGAACACGATGCGGTCGCGCATGGCCAGCTGCGCGTTGGTGAGCCAGCCGCCCAGCGGATCGTCGATGTGGGGGTCGGCACCCGCCTGGTAGAGCAGCAGGTCGCAACCCTTGAATCGCGCCATGATCCCGGGAAGCGCCGCGAGGAATTCGTCGGCCTGGTGCGGACTGCGGTAGCGCTCGCCCACGGTCACGTGCACGACCCAGTCGATGTTGAGCACGTCGAGGATGCTGTCGGTGCCGTCGCCATAGTGGTGATCTGCATCAAGGATGCCGATGCGGCGTACCCGACCCTCGGCATGGAGCACGCGGGCTGTAACCATCAGGCCGTTGAAAGTGCAAAAACCGTGCGCGTCGTAGTACCCGGCGTGATGGAAGCCGGAGCAGGCCGCCGCTGCCACGCCGTCTTGAAGCGCGTGGCGTGCGGCGGACAGCATGGCGCCGGAGGTGTAGGGCAGGCTTTCGGCAACCTCCCGGTCATACGTGCCGAATCCATTGGGGTGCTGCAGGGACAGCACACCCTCAACGTACTCGCGCTCGTGCGCCAGGCACAGTTGATCGACACTCACGGGCTGCGGCGGGTGAACCTCGAGGCCGGGAGCCAACCTGCGCCAGGACGCGACCACGTCAGTCGGCTTGCGCGCGCTCGGCGAGAACGAGTCCACCTCGGCGACCATCCGTGGCGTGTAGAACACGACCGGCTTCATCGCTTAACTCCCTTGTCTCCCATGGCAGGCGCCCTCCCATCGCTATCGGCCGGAGTCGAATTCTTTGGGACGCCTGTCTCAGGGAGTGAGCCGGGCGCGGCGACACGCTACCTAGCGTGCGCAGGGGCGCTGGCACCCAAGCCACGGCGACCGAGTGCCTAGCCGCCGCCGGAGACTTGGGGGCCGTCTTCCGAGTCTGCGTGAGCACATGAGGACGCATGATGGACTTCGTGGCGAGGCGGGAAACGTGACTGTGCGTGACAAGGGCCGGGGCCGAAGCGCCAGACCCCGGCGAACCTCTGGTATCGGACTGGCCTCGGATTCACCCGTTGTCCGGGGTGCGGGATTCATGATGGTCGGAGTGTCGGATTGGTGCCCTTGGGAGGAGCCTGCACCAGGCCTTCAACGCGTTGCGCAAGGCCCCAACTCGACCTCCCGTTCGCTCGTGCGCCAGGCGGCATAACGTAGCGACTGGACCAGGTCCTCCGCCTCGAGGTAGGGATAGTCCTGAAGCACCTCGGCAATGGTCTGCCCCGCTGCGATCTGGCTGACGACGGCGGCGACCGTGACTCTCATGCCTCGAATGCACGGTCTCCCTCCCATCACACCCGGGATCCTCGTGATGCGATCGAAGTCAGTCATGGCGATTGATCTCCTGGAAGCCCCAGCCTTGCGCGCGCCGCGGGGCGACTAGCGCTCCACTCCTGACTACTCCGCCAACCGGTCGCTGGGGGTCTGCGGAAACGGCTTCAGTACGCGTTGGATCCCCTCAGCGCAGCGCGTGCTCCCATGAAACGACGCGGCGGGCCGATTCGCTCTGCAGTGGCGGCCGACACCCGCGACTTCGAGGTTTGCGCGCCCACATCGCGCTCCCCCCTGGGTCAGCTGGTAAACCATGAGGGGGAAACGTAGCCCCGATTGCGCTCAATCTGGATCGCGTTCTGGTTCATCCTGCTGCTGCCGACGCTGATCGCGGATCTCTCGGTACCAATTCGCAAACTCCTTCTTGCTTGCGCGCAGCAAGGCCTGTTCCTGCTCGGTCAGCATCCGGTACCCGGGGTTCGGACCCATCAGCTTTTCAAGCTCGATCACGGATGGAAGTTTCTTCATCTTCTGAGAGCCCGTGCTCAGCGGCAGCGG
>CAYNOM010001309.1:0-1850 GCA_964398415.1 uncultured Polyangiales bacterium
GAGCTCGACCTTGCGATTGGGCTCGTCGGTGATGGCCGCCATGCTCGAGGTCAGCACCACCCGTTTGACGCTCGTGGACTTCGCCGCGGCCTTCAGCACGTTGAGCGTCCCTTGGACCGCCGGGTTCACGAGGTCCTTCTGTGGGTCCTTCGCGGTCAACACATACGGGCTCGCCGTGTGCATCACACACGAGACCCCTTCGCACGCTGCGTCGAACGCGCCATCCGTGGTGAGCTCCGCGTCGAAGAGGGCGAGCCGCTCCGCCCCGCGCAACGCACGCAACCCATCGAGCGCTTTCGACGTCGAACGCACGGAGCCGCGGACCCGGTTGCCCTGATGCAAGAGCTCACGAATGAGCTGGGCCGCCACGAAACCCGTCGCCCCCGTCACCATCACGGTCTGTTCGACCATCCTCCCCTCCGCAACGTCGATAGCCGCGGTTCTCTACCACGGGCTCGCCGGGGCTGGAAGTCGTGATGTCCGCACTCATCAGGGCGTGGCGCATTCCCCGTCCCTGCAGGTCTGGCTCTGAGTCGCGCAGTCGAAATCGGTCGTCGATTTACCATTCGCTGCGCAGACTTTAGCGACCGTGCCGACGCAGAAACGCGAGCTCGGGACGCAGGTGTCGGCGCAGTCCTGCGGGCAGCTCACCGGGTTCTCGGTGCCCGTGCAGTCACCGTCACCGCAGGTCGAACCGCCGCAATCCTCGGGGCACGGGAAGCAGCCGGCGCCGCTCGACTCGCAGCTCGGCCGCTCGGTTCCCTCACAGCGGCCGTCGCCGCAGCTCTGAGCCGCACACTCCGCGCAGATGATGGCGTCTTTGGTGACGGAGACCACGCCGCAGGTGCAGGGGTTGGTGAACTGGCAGAGGAACTCGCAGGTTCCAGCTGAGTTGCACTGCCCACTGACCGAGCCGCTCGCTTCGACGAGGTTCTCCGAGAATTGGCCGTCGCAGCTCGCTTGGGCCTGGGCCCCGAGCACGGGGTTGCTGCCCGCGGGACATTGCGAGACGAGATCGGCCGAGACGCATTGTTCGGCGACCGCGCTGGTGTCGCAGCCGAGCAGCGAGAGAGCGACGAAGGGGAGACTGAGAACGAAGCGGGGCATGGCGGAGTCCTGGGCGATGTGGTGAATAATCTTGATGGTCAAATCAGTTGAAAATCGAGATAAGTGCGGATGGAGACATCATTCGCAGGTGACGGTCGTCCGGAAGAGCTGCTCGATGTCGCCGGACTTGGCGAGCCAGAAGACCTGGAAGGCGTCGCCATCCCAGAAGACATGCGGGCTCGCGATGGCCGTGCCGCCAGCGATGTGGCCGGGCTCGACGACCTCGGCGCCGTCGACGTCGCGCATCAGGAAGACGAGGTTGTTGCCGTCCTGGCCCAGGACCGCGACCTTGGGGGTGTCGTTGGGAGTGAAGCCGTTGGGGGCGAAGGCGAGGCCGACGGGCGCTGCGTTGGTCCCGAAGATGGTCGTCGAGCCGAGCGACGCGCCATTGGGCGCGATGCGGTGATGGCTCAAGGTGTTCTGATAGAGGCAGACGAGCGTCAGCGTCTCGCCGTCCCACTCGGTCACGCAGTTGCCGGTTGCAGCTGGCGGGACCAGGGCGACCTTGGTGATGGTGTTGGTCGCGTCGCCGGGCGTGACCTTATAAAGGGTCGTGCCCTGGAGGCCGACGACCTGGTTGCCAGCGGCGACGAGTTGGCTCGCCCCACCGTTGCAGAGGCCGGCCGTGTAGCAGTCGCCCCCGAAGCGGCGCGTGACATCGCCGAGCTCGGTGGCGGCCCACCAGCCATACTGCAACTGCGCGCCCACGGCAACCTCTGCACGGTTCAAGATCAAGGCATGAC
>CAYNOM010001310.1:0-1845 GCA_964398415.1 uncultured Polyangiales bacterium
CAGGTCGCGGCTGAGCCAGACCCCATGGCGCAGATGTCATGGTTTGCTTTGGGGCTCGCGGTGGCGGCGCCCGGTGGCAGACGCATGGTGCTCTTCAGAGTCGATAGATTTCAGCATGTTGCATGCGGTGGCACCGCTCTTGCTCAAGGGCCAAAGCGGTCGCGCCTGGTGCTTGCCGGGTGTGCCACGGAGGAGGGAACCGCATGGCCAGCACCGCACTGCCGCTCGCTGACGACTCGTTCGATGCCACGATCGCACGACACAGCACGTCCTTGCTGGAAGCGGCGCGCCGGCTGACGGGCAGTCGGGACGAGGCGGACGATCTCGTCCAGGATGCCGTGATGCGGGCATGGACGTTCTGGGACCGCTTCGAGCCCGGTAGCAACGCGCGCGCTTGGCTGCACCGCATCTTGGTCAACACGTTCATCAATGCGTATCGCAAACGCCGCCGGGAGCGCGAGTTGTTCCGGCTCGCAGGAGAAGAATCGCGGCGCGAGGCCTGTACCACGTCCGAGCTGCGCTGGGCCGAGCGCGACTGGCTCGGCGACGAGGTGGGGGCGGCCCTGGCGAGCCTGCCAAGCGAGTTCCGCGCCGTGGTCGAGCTCGTCGACCTCAGAGACCTCAGCTACCGCGAAGTGGCCACCACGCTCGGCTGCCCCATCGGCACGGTGATGTCGCGTCTGCACCGCGCTCGCCGCCAGCTGCAGCAGCTTCTGTCCGAGTACGCGACCCGCGAGGGCTATCTGCCCACGTCGGCGGCTGCCGTGGCCGCCTAGCTCAGTCGCCTGCCTTGACGTCATCCGTGACGGTTCCCATATTGCGCAATCTCACTGACGCCCGATCGAGGCCGATCGACTGCCGCGCCTGCGCACGAGGAGACCCACGCGATGTCCAAGACTTACTCGGACCTGCTTCAAGAAGTGAAGGGCCAGATCAAGCAGGTTAGTCTCGACGAGGTCAAGCGAAGGCTCGAGGCGAAGGAAGACTTCGTCTACGTGGATGTTCGTGAGAAGGACGAGACGAAGGCGGGGTACATCCCGGGGGCCGTGCTTCTGCCGCGCGGTTTTCTCGAGATGCAGGCGGAGAGCAGGCTCCCCGACCGCAACGCCAAGCTCGTCGTGTACTGCGCCGGCGGCGTGCGCTCGGCCTTCGCGGCGCGTGCGCTGCAAGAGATGGGCTACAACCACGTCGAGTCCGCCAATCCAGGCTTCGTGCGCTGGAAAGACATGGGCTACCCCGTCGAGCTGCCCGCCCAGCTCACGCCGGCGCAGCTCGATCGCTACTCGCGCCATCTGCTCCTGCCCGAGGTGGGTGATCGCGGCCAGGAGAAGCTGCTCAAGTCGCGTGTGCTGTGCCTCGGCGCGGGTGGTCTCGGCTCGCCCGCGGCGCTGTACCTCGCGGCGGCCGGGGTGGGCACGCTCGGCCTCATCGACGCCGACACCGTGGATGCGTCGAACCTGCAGCGCCAGATCCTGCACGGCACCGATCGCTTGGGGCAACCCAAGGTCGACAGCGCCGAAAAGACGCTCACCAATCTCAACCCCGACGTCAAGGTGCTGAAGTTTCAGGAGCGCCTCACCAGCCAGAACATCGATCGCATCCTCGACCTCGGTTGGGACGTCATCGTCGACGGCGTCGACAACTTTCCCACCCGCTACCTGCTCAACGACGCCACCGTGTGGCGCAAGATCCCGGTCGTGCACGGCTCGATCTTCCGCTTCGACGGACAGGTGACGACGTTCTGGCCTGGCAAGGGGCCGTGCTACCGCTGCCTGTACCCCGAGCCGCCACCGGCGCATCTCGCGCCGTCTTGCGCCGAAGCGGGCGTGCTCGGCGTGCTACCCG
>CAYNOM010001311.1:0-691 GCA_964398415.1 uncultured Polyangiales bacterium
ACGTCGCCTCGGTCGAGCTCGAAAGAGCTCCCGTCGCCTACTTGCGCTGGGGAGCACTTCCCGAGCCGAGCACCAGGGCGAGTTTCTTGGGCTTTCGACGGGCAGGCCTGCGGTTGGGGTGATGCGGCCGTAAGGCCATTGACCCTTCTTGGGCGGCACGCTAGCTTCCGCGCGCCTTCCCCAAGGCGCCTTCAGCTGAGCGAGTCTGGCTCTCGCTAACGCCTGACGCCCCGTCTGACACAGTCAGACGTGAGCGGAGCTGCGCGCTCAGCCTCGGGCCACTCCCGTGTGTCTCGAGCATCTCCCCACTCGAAAGTGCGGCACCCATGGCTTCAACAGCGAATGGGCGCGGCGACCTGCGCCCGCTTCGGAGGCGATTCGCCCGTTCCAACTTGATCGCGGTAGCGCTGCGCGTCTGCATCGGACTGAGCGTCGGCAGCTCAGGATGCTCAGATGAGCAAGGCGCGCTCGTTGAGCTCGAACAGACTGTCGCTGAGCTCTCGACTCAGCTCGCGCTTGACGAGGGCGAACTGGAACAGACTCAGGCCGAGTCGGAAGGCGGTCAGGCCGCGGGCGGCAGCGAAGCCGGAGAGGCCTGGGCCGCGGTTCGCTATGAGGCCGAAAGCCACACGAGCCAGAGCGGCTGCACCATCGCGAGCGACCGCCCAGGCTTCACGGGCACGGGTTTCGT
>CAYNOM010001311.1:701-1843 GCA_964398415.1 uncultured Polyangiales bacterium
TGCGGGCCGGGGAAACGACGGATGCCCCACGCACCGAGGCCCGCCCAGTAGACGGAGCTCGGCAGCCGCTTGAGACCGCTGCCGGCGACCGAGCCGAACACCCCTTCCTCGTCTGCATCGAGGAGCGGCTGCACCATCGCGAGCGACCGCCCAGGCTTCACGGGCACGGGTTTCGTGGGTCTGGGCAACAAGGCCTCGTGGATCGCGTGGAACAACGTCAACGTCAACGTGGGATCTGCGAGCCCCTATCGACTCATCATGCGTTACGCGAACGGCAGTGCCGCCGCGCGACCGGCGTCGGTGGAGGTCAACGGCACGCTCGTTGGATCGCTCGAGCTCAACCCTACTGGAGCATGGAACCGTTGGCGGACTGCGGCCTTGACGGTCTCCCTGAGACGCGGGCGCAACCTCATTCGCCTCAGCCCCAACACCGGCGCCGGCTTTCCGAACCTCGATCACTTCGTGATGACCCCGGACCCGACGACGGTCGCTCTGCCGCTCGAGGTGTTGGGGCCGGCAGGTACGCGTGTAAGCGTGAACGTTCGCGTCGACGACCCCGCGCGGATCACGCACCTGTACATCCGATGCAACGCCTGCGGCTATCAGGACGAGGCCCTCGACGGCGATCCGACCAAGATCAAGGCCTCGGTGCGCGTCAACGGAGGCGGTCCCATCGCTCTGAAACACTATCGAGTCGACGAGCGGGTCGTTGGCAACCCAGACATCGAAGTGATCGGCGCAGAGGGCGAGTACGGCGGTATTGGCGGCGCATTTCGCACGGTGCGCATCAAGGTGCCCGTGACGGGACTCGTGGCGGGCGTCAATACGTTCACGTTCGAGCACGTACAGCCCTCGGGACCGAGCATCGGCTTTCGCATTCTCGAGCTCAACCTCCTACGAAGCGGCTCGCTGCTCGACCGTGTGCTGCCCGATCGCATCTTCGCGCGCGACGACCCCAGCCGCTGGCGCGCGCCCATGACCAGTGCTGCCGAGATCAGTACGGGCAAGGCCCTGTGGCAGAAGCGCAACAGTCTCTACGATCCAGGTGTCGACGCCTTGGACGGGCAACTAAACCGTGGTGGCCCACTCACCGGCAACATCACGGCGTCCTGCGCCGACTGCCACGCGAGCGACGGCCGCGA
>CAYNOM010001312.1:0-1842 GCA_964398415.1 uncultured Polyangiales bacterium
CGCAGGCCTTGCCGAGCACCGGCAAGGGGCGCGTTCACCGCAGGCGGCCGGCCCCGTGCCTCCGATCACGCCGTGTGAAACGTGGTGACGAGCGTCGCCGCTCACGCTCACGCTCTTCACGAAAGGCAAGGCGGCGGGCAGGCGGCGCTTAGGGCGACGTCACTGCGTGTAGGTCTTGTACTGGTAGAAGGCGGCGCGGATGCCAAACAGCACGGCCGCCACCACCATCAGGCCCGAGAACGTCCAGAAGAACTGCACACGCGGCAGGTTCTCGAAACGGGCCAACAGCGCCACGAGGATGTTGCCGAAGGACACCGACAGGAGCCACAGACCCATGATCAGCGACTTCATCCGGCGTGGCGCCTGCGTATAGGCAAACTCGAGGCCCGTCACCGACACCATGACCTCGGCAACGGTGATGATCAGGTAGGCGAGCAGCTGCCAGCCGATGTGCACGAGCTCGCCAGAGTCGATGCGCGCCTGCAGCATCGCGACGAGCGCGAAGGAAGCCGCAGCGATGAACATACCGAGGGTCATGCGCTTGAGCGGCGTCATCTCGGTGCGGAAGATCTTGCTGAGCGCCGGATACCCCACGAGGCCCATCAGCGGCACGAGGCCCATCACGAGCAAGGGGTTGGCCGAGGAGATCTGCTCTGGCATGAGCTCGAAGCTGAAGCCGAAGATGTTGAACGTGCGGTCCATCTCCTTGGCCTGGGCGACCCAGCTCGACGCGTGCTGATCGAACAGCGCCCAAAACACGCTCACCATGGCGAACACGGTGATGATCTTGAGCACGGCAGGGGCACCCTCTGCTGCTTCCTGACCAAAGCGACGCGCCGCAGGGCCCCAGAAGGCGTGACTGCGCAGATTGCCCGCGCGATCGGCCCCCACCGCGCCCGCGTGATCCGCATCGGCCGCAGGCAGCGGATCGAGCTCATGGCCCGTGAGCTTGGCGCGCACCGCGTAGAACATGACCGCCAGGAAACCGTCATCGGGCTCGAGCGTCTGACGATAAGCGAAGACCGCCATACCCGCCGCGAAGAACCCGAGCGAGATGATGATTTTGGACACCCAAGCAAGCTCGGCGTAGGCGTGGCTGAACCCCGCGCCAAACATGGGGACAGCGATCGTCATGAACAGGAGGATGCCCGCGATGGTGTCGATCAGACCGTACTTGCCGCCGGGCTTCGGCGGCACGTGCACGAACACGTTGCGCCCTGCCCAGAAACACACCGTGGCGATGAACATGAGGATGCCGGGTACACCGAAGGCGACGCTGAAGCCGTAGTTGGCCTTGAGCCAGGGGATCATCATCGTGGCAAACAGCGAGCCGAAGTTGATGATGAAGTAGAAGGCCTGATAGACCCGCTCGACCTTGTTCCAGTTGCCCCGACCGAACTGGTCACCGACGTTGGCCGAGACGCAAGGCTTGATGCCGCCCGAGCCAATGGCGATCAACATCAGGCCGATCATGAAGCCCTGGTAGTTGCTCTCGAACAACGCGAGGCACGCGTGGCCTGCGCAGTAGACCAGCGACAGCCATAGGATCGTCTTGTACTTGCCCCAGAGGCGCTCGGCGAGGAGCGCGCCGATCATCGGCAGCGCATAGACACCCGCCACGAAGGTGTGCACGACGTCGGTCGCCTGACTCTCCGCAAGCTGAGCCGACGAGCCGGACAACGAGAGCATGTGAGTCAGGTAGACGAAAAGGATCGCCTTCATGCCGTAGAAGCTGAAGCGCTCGCAACCTTCGTTGCCGATGATGTAGGGAACGCCCTTGGGCCATCCGGTTTCGGAGTGATCTGGTTCTGTGCGGTACTCGGCCATGGCGGCGAGCGTACA
>CAYNOM010001313.1:0-1842 GCA_964398415.1 uncultured Polyangiales bacterium
GAATGCACTTAGCGACCTATCAGTTTGCACTCCCATACGTTCGCGCGCGACGCGTCTTGGACTTTGGTTGCGGTAGCGGCTACGGGGCACATTCCATCGCCAATGAAGTGACGTCGGTCACGGGAGTCGACGTCGCGGGCGACGCGGTCGCCTACGCGAACGAGCACTACGCCCGCGAGAACGTGCGCTTCCGTGTCGTCGACCCTACCGCACGGCTCCCGTTCGACGACGCGACGTTCGATACGGTTCTCTCGTTCCAAGTCATCGAGCACGTGTTCGATGTCGAGCACTACCTGCGCGAGCTGACTCGGGTACTGACCCGCGAGGGCGCGCTCGTCCTGGCCACGCCCGATCGCTCCACGCGCCTCCTCCCGTTTCAACGTCCGTGGAACCGCTTTCATGTCACGGAGTATGATGCGACGCAGATGCAGGCCCTGCTCGAGAGGTACTTCAGCGAGGTCGAGATCCTTCAGATGGGGGGTAAGCCAGGGGTCATCGACATTGAGCTGGAGCGGACACGCCGCCTCAAGTGGCTCATGCTTCCGGCGACATTACCGGGAATGCCCGACATGGTTCGCGTCGGTCTGCTTGCCATGGCAAAGCGCCTTGGCGATGCCGCACAAGCCCTTCGAGCTAGCTCGAAAGCGCCACCAGAGCGAAGCTCCGAACCGCACCCCGCCGGCGCAGACGACGATATCCTGATCGGACGCGACATCAGTCCGTCGGTCAACGTGCTTGCCGTGGCGCGCGGGCCCAAGAAGTAGCGCTCAGGTGCGACGACGCTCCCGTTTCTGAGCCCGCAGGATCACGCCGAGGCCAAAGCCAATCAGGTCAGCGATCATGCTCGCAACGCGAAATAGCACCGAGACGACCGCAGCTTGGGGACCGCCATACACCGGGCTCAGCAAGGTAAGGAGCAGCGCTTCGCGCACACCGAGGCCCGCGGGTGCCCCCGGAGTCAGCAAACCCGCAACAAAGCACAAGGGCACGAGCGGAATCACCGCGACGAGCGGCTTGTCGGCGAAGAGACTCTGGCCGAGCCACCAGAGCGAAAGCCCCAACACGAACGACGCGGCCGTCATCAGCGCGAACGCGCGCCATAGACACGCGCCCGGGTTCTCTCCTGCGCTTGGCAACACTGCAGCGTAGCGCCGCCCAATCAAGCGCAGAGCACTTGGCAAAAGGAGTAGCGCGCAGGCTACGAGCGCACCTGCGATCCAGATCGAGAGGCCTGGCGCTCCCTGCTCTGCCCCCACCAGCGCCTCATGCCCTCGCGTCAACAGGAACGGAGAAGCCACCACCAAACTGCCCGCGATCAGGAGTAAAAGCTCGAGGGCGAGCGAGAGACTGGCGGTAGTCGCCGCCACGCCCTGTCGCGTTGCGAGCACGACGCGCCCCACCTGATGCGCGATGTTGCCAGGCACGTACTTGGCAAACTGGGCGAGGAAGAACACCGTCGCAGCTGGGCGAAGCGGAAGAGGTTGTCCAAGGGCCGCCAAGATCTGCCGCCAGGCCAAGAGGCCGAGGCCGTACTGCAAGAGCACGAGGGCGATCGTTCCCGAGAGAGGCAGTACGAGGTCGCTCCAGCGCAGCGCTTCGAGCTGAGGGAGCAGCTCTCGAAGACGCCTGGCGAAATAGTACAAGAGCCCCGCACTGAGCGCGGCGGTCAGCCACCGAACCCACGTGACCACGGCCTGGCGCTTCACAACGAATCCATCAGCGCAACGAGTCTCGAGGCCAGCTTTTTGGGCCTACATTCACGCTCGAAGACGGCAAGCGCACCGCTGGCAATGTGTGCTCGTAGCTCAGGATCGCGCTTGAGCTCGAGCAGCGCGGACACGA
>CAYNOM010001314.1:0-1841 GCA_964398415.1 uncultured Polyangiales bacterium
TCCCGCTCGTGAACGGGATGCAGAGCTCGCCAGCCTCGCGCGTCATCGAGACGCGCACCTCGGGACGCTTGTCGCGCGCGCGATGGTGGGGCATGCCCTTCTCGCACAGCCGCGGGCTCACGTTCTCGAGCATCAAGCCCATCGACGCGTTCACGGGCCGAAGGCGCGCCATGTCGTCCTTGCTCAGCACACCCGCATTGGTGTGTGGCAAAAGGCCATGCGCGAGCGCGCGCTCGCACGCGAAGCGCAAGTAGTCGACAGTGTCGTCATGGCCGAAGCTCGAGAGCAGCTTGCGGTAGCTGGCAAAAGCCGTCTCGGGCTTGTCGCCGAGGCAGAACAGGGCCTCCACGGCGCCCTGCTCGCGACCGCGCAGGAGCCACTCGTCGACCTCCGCATGGCTCATCGTCCACTCGCCCTGCTGCCCCGGCGAGCGTCGAAACGAGCAGTAGTCGCAGAAGTTGCGACACAGGTTGGTGAGCGGCAAAAAGACCTTGGGCGAGAAGGTCAAGACCCGCCCGAAAGCGCGCTCGCGACGCTCGGCGGCCGCAGCGCATAGCTCGGGCACGTCCACATGCGACAGCTCGGCCAGCGAGAGCGCATCTGCGTCGGAGAGGGGGCCGAGGGCCCCGCGCGAAAGGACGTCCACGAGCCTGTCGAGCATCGCCGCGGGCACGTTGGCACGCTGGGACATGGGCGTCCAGCCCACAAGGCACCCGAGTATCCACGCAAGCCCTTCGAGGGGTCCTCCTCCGAATCTGTGGGGCGACCCGAAGGCAAGGCTGAGGTGAGCTGGGGGCCCGTCACGCCCCGCGTCTATCAGATCGATGCTGGCGTGCGGCGCCTGCTCTGGGTGGGCAAGGACCGCAAGCAGAAGACACTGCTGAAGTTCTTCCGCGCGTTTGGCAAGGAGCGCTCGGAACCGCTCAAGTACATCTGCGGCGATATGTGGAAGCCCTACCTTCAGGTCATCGCTCGCAAGGCTGCTCAAGCCGTGCACGTGCTCGACCGTTTCCATGTGGCGGCCTTCTGAAGCGCCCCGAGAACCTCACGCCGAACCAGGAGGTCACGCTTGCGCAGCTGCCGAAGTTCAACCTGCGTTCGGTACGGGCCTACCTGCTCAAAGAAGACTTCCAGTGGTTCTGGGCTACACGTCGCCCTACTTCGCGGGAGTGTTCCTCGACAAGTGGATCACGCGCTGCGTTCGCGCATCGAGCCTATAGAGAAGATCGCCCGCTCCCTGCGCTCACATCGACCCCTCCTGCTCAACTGGTTTCGAGCCCGTGGAGCGATTGCCCTCGGCGCTGTTGAGAGCCTCAACAATAAGTTGAGAGTGGTCACCAGACGCGCCTACGGCTTTCGGAGCTTCAGAAAGGCAGAAGTCGCCACTTATCAAGCACTTGGCGACCTACCCGAGCCCGATTCAACCCACAGAACCGCTGACGAGGCGAAATTTATGATCGCGCCATTTGGGGTGATAGAGCGTTGCGCCTCTCACCTGAGCTTTCATACTAGACCCGCGACATACGCACATAATTCGACGCTTACTCCGAAGCAGACCCAGTAGTCGTGTCTTCTGGACGCGATCGCCACGACTGCTGGAATCGCCTGGATAAGATGACCATGCACATTCACATTGCAGTCTTTTCCGAGACGCACCGGGCGTAGCCTCTGGTACTGCCAGCGGTACTGGACCAACGACAGTCTCAACGACGTCAGACCGCGATGCTCGTGCCTGACAGCTCCGGGCGCTACGTGCTAGTGCCGTGCGGCGAAAGTTCGGCCAGACGCGGCGAGGATGCGGCGTCGAGGTCGGGCGCGGCGCGACGAAGGACATGCAGAGC
>CAYNOM010001315.1:0-1840 GCA_964398415.1 uncultured Polyangiales bacterium
GAGTAAGCTCCGCTAGAGTCCACAGCTGTGGTGCTGCGCGGTCGAGTCTGCCAAGGCTCTGACCCGCCGCCCGCCTTTCCCACGCGGGGATAACGTATCGCCGTAGACCGTCCCGGCGGCCCCGCGGCCGGCCCCGCGGCTGGCGGTGCATCGAGTCGAGGGTGCGAAAGCCCGGAAGACGCGCTTGAGCGCCGTGGTCCAGCGCTCTACGCTGCCCCAAGAGCGGCGCGTTCACCCTGGAGCGAACGAGAGCGTCGCATGTTCATCGATTGCGCCATGGGGTGCCGCAAGGTTGAAGCACAGCGCCCTGTCGTGCACTCAACAGGCGACACGTCGCGGGGACGTCACCTCGACGCTCGTTGAGACCAAGATACATCAGGCAAACCCGCGCAACCCCAACAACCCCAGCCAGCTCAGCGCCTGGGGTCGGCTCCGAGGCGCCTGCGATAGGTGTCGGCGCTTGTCTGGAAGTTGAAGCCCGACACGAGCTGCTCAGGGTGCTCGCCCGCCACGAGGCGCCTTGCGAGCAGCACGGCCACCTCCACCCGGGTGCCGTCGAAGCGGCAGGCGCGCATGATGGCGATGGCCTGCCGCGGGCGCACGCTGCGACCAGCCGTGGCGCTGTCCACCAGCGATGGGGCCTCCGAATCAAACTTGGCATCGAGACGCCGTGTGAGGTCCTCCAGCTCCCTCTGGCTCAAGATCCTTTGCGTTCCAAGATGGGGCGATCGCTTCTCATGACGACTTCGAAGCGCGCCCGACGCTCGTCTTTGAAACGTCGCTGGGCCCCTGTTGTCGGCGAGGGCCCGGGCACGCCTGGCGATGTCGAGGATCGTCTCGTGGACGTGGGGCGGAGCTTGGTGTCGGCTGACACGCAAGATGTCCTCGATGCCGCGCTCGAGCACCTGATGGGCGTGTCGAGCACGGGCCTCGGACTCGCGCAGCGCATGCACCTCGAGCTGCAAACGGCCGAGCTCCGCACGCAGGTCGCCGTGGGGTGCGGTCGCGCGCGCGCCCGGGAGGAGGACTGCGAGGAACGCGCAGCCGCACGACACGAGAGCCACTGCAAGCCAGGCTGTGCGCGCTCGCCAA
The DNA here is from genome assembly GCA_964398415.1 of uncultured Polyangiales bacterium. GTDB lineage: Bacteria > Myxococcota_A > Polyangia > Polyangiales > DASUME01 > DASUME01. The sequence continues at coordinate 1,093 of CAYNOM010001315.1, forward strand.
GAGGCGACCACGATCGAAGATGTTGGGACTGCCATCGGAGGGTGCGACGGGCCACGGTGCATCTGATTCAGATGTGTGGGAGGGTCAGGTTTCGGAGGGCCTCACACGCAAGGGTGGGGGGCGGACTACTCAGGTACTACAGTAAACCAGGGCGCCGTCTCGGGCATGCGCGCGCGTAGCAAGGCCTGCACGGGCACACGCGCGCGCATCTTACGTAGCGTCGCGTAGTGCCCAACCAGCGCGCGGTTCAAGAATACGAGCTCGCCCGCGGGCTGGAACGACGTCATGTAGCGGAGCGTGGCCGGCAAGAGCGTCGAGATGGCTTCGCGCTCGAAGCGCGCCGAGCCGAAGTCGAAGGGGTGCTGCGCGAGGATCGGCAGCGCCAACCAATCGCGCCACATCTTGTAGAACGACGCAGGGACCTGCGGCCCGCCGGACGCTCGCACGCCGAGCGTCCGTAACGTGGCTTCGACGGCCGCGTAGTCCTCGCGCAGCCCATCGACGACGAAGCGGTGGTAACTGTCAGGGACCAGCTTCGGCAGTCGCTTCACGCAGCCGAAATCGTACATGACCACCGTTCCGTCGCGCCGAAAGGCGAAGTTGGCCGGGTTGGGGTCGGCGTGGACCTCGCCGAGATCGAAGAGCTGCGCCTCGAGCACGTTCCACAGGTGGAGACCGCAACGATCGCGCTCCGCCTGTGCGTAACCGAGAGCGTCGAAGTCGGTCACGGAGTCTCCGCCCTCGAAGG
>CAYNOM010001316.1:0-1840 GCA_964398415.1 uncultured Polyangiales bacterium
CTTCGATGGCCGTCGTCGTCAAAAAGATCATGACCGGACCCTCCACTCGGTACTCTTGTGTGATGAGTCGGCCCGTCGCCGGGTCTTTGCCCGTGCTGGCGATGGTCAGCTCGCCCTCGGATTGCAGGAGTTTCAGCGCGTAGCTTGCTCGCTCCGCTCCCTCTTCTTCGGCGATGGAAAGGATCTTGTGCGAGAGGTTCGTCTCCCCCATGTAAAACAAGCTCTGCCCCGTCATCGCCGAGTAGCTCGCTCGCTCCTGTCGCGGCATGAATGACAGCACCGCTTCCATCAAGGACGACTTGCCGGCAGCGCTGCTGCTTTGGACGACGACGGCCAGTGGACGGTCCAGCTTGCGGCTCGTCGCCGCTAGGTACGCGGTCAGTTTGTTCACCCGCTCGCCGATGACCCCCACCTTTTCAAAGTCGGAAAGAATGCGCTTGAGCAGATCCGGGGAGCGGAGAAAATCGAGCGCTTCCTTCTTCTCCGCACAGCTCAGCTCCTGGGGCTTTTCGGCTTCCTCCGTCTCGCTCAGCCGCTCCTCCTGCAGCTGCTCGAGGCGCAGCAGCACTTCGCCCAGCTCGCGCTTGATGACGCGCTGCTCGAGCTGGGTTTCTGCAGCCGCCTGCTCCACGAATGCTGCGCGGTGCCGCGCGCTGTACAAATCCAGAGTGTCCACATGGAAGCCAAAGCGTGCTCGGCGCAGCAGCACATTCACCTTCAGCGTGCCGGGAGCCTTGTTTTTGCTCATGCCGCGCACCCGCCAGTACCTCTCGCCTGCGGTGAGCTTCACTTCGTCACCGCCCGGGCTCACCTCCAGCTGAGCGCGGTTCGCTGCGGTGCCGCCGCTCTGTTTAGCTCCCTTTTCCTCGGCACCCTGCGGCTGCTGTTCCGGCGCCATGGATCCCGGCCGAGGCTCAGGTTCGGCAACTAAGGAAGGGACTTGAGCGAGCTGCCCCGATGACTCCGGCGCCGATAACGCTAAGGGGGATGCGTCATCCTTCAGAAGGTCTTCGGGACAAATCTTCGCCGCTTGCGGCTCGGCAGAGCTTGGCTCGTACGCACGTTCATTTGCGAGCCGCTCAGCGTCAGTGGGGCGAGGGCCCTTGCCCATCCACTCAGCACTCCGAAGCGCCGCCCCCAGCGATTGCTCCGCCGGCTGTACTTTGAGCGCGTACTCGTTCGCGTCCATGCCTTTCGGAAAACGCACCCGGAAAACCTCCAGGCCGAGGTCCATCAGTTCAGCGGCGTGCTTCTCAGCAGCTCGCTCCCCCGCCTCGTCCCGATCGTACGCCAAGTACACGCGGCGGATGTGGTGCCGCGCAAACGCTTCTTTCAGCTCGTCGGTGAAGCCCTCCACTCCGTAAATGCTGCTCACATTCCGGAATCCCGCACACCAGAAGGTCAGCGCATCCATCAGCGATTCACATAAAATTAGCTCCTTCGATGCAAAAATTGCATGAGCGTTGAAGAGACCTCGGTGGGGGCCGGGGAGATAGAGGTGCAGCGGCGTGCCCTTCCGCAGCTTGTCCCCCACTTTGCGCCCGTACATCTCCACTACGCGGCCGTGCTCGTCGAAAATGGGGATGACCAAGCTCCCGTTGAAGTGCTCGTGCCCGCTCTCGCGCAGGATCCCCACCGACTGCAGCTGCTCCCGAAGGGCCCCTCCCTCTTGTCGGTTTTTCGCCGGGAGTCGGTACGAAAGCGAGCGGTTGGCGTAGCCGAGACGGAAGGTTTTCAAAAGCTCCGGGTGCCGGAGGCCCCGCTTTTCCAAGTACGAAAGCGCCTCCGGACTCTCCGCTAGCGTCCGCTCGTAGAACCTCACCACGCGCTCGAGAAGCTC
>CAYNOM010001317.1:0-1839 GCA_964398415.1 uncultured Polyangiales bacterium
GTCACGACGAAAGTCGTCGAGGAGGGTGCGCTCGGCGCTCTCGAGCGCGTTGGTCGCGGCATGCGCCCGCAGCCAGTCGCCCATGAACTGCGGACCGATGTCGGCGTCCCGCTCGCGGGTTTCGGCCGAGAAGATCGGCCACACCATGGTTGGGCTCTTCCAGTCATGCGCCAAGTGAGTGAGCCGCTCGCGCACGTATGCGTAGGCCCTGCCGGGATCGTCGACGTAGGCGTGCAGCAACACGATGTCGCACAGGCCGACGATCGCGCCCGCGTGAAAGCGATCGAACCACCCGACGTAGGTCGCGACCGCGAGGCCTTCTGCGTCGGCGAGGACACGCATCGCAGCGAGCAGTCGCGTGTAACCCTGCCAAGTCTGTGATGGCTGCCAGAACTCATACTCCGAGAGGAGCCCATCGAAGTGCCCGTCCGCACCCGTCCGCCCACTCGACAGATAGTCACCGACCAACGCCACGCCATCCGTGGAGCCGACGATGGCGAAGACTTGACTCACGCCCGCCTGACGAAGCGCTGCGACGAGAAGCGGTAGACGGCTCGTGAGCACCGTATCCGAAAGCACGCGATGCATGTCGTAGAGCGCGACACGATTGAAGCCATGCCGTCGAACGAAGGCTGCGAGCTCAGTGACTCCACCTCCGGTCTCGAGTCGTCGTGCGGTTTGGTCCACGTACAACAGGCGGGGCCGCTCGACGACTGAGACACTCCACTGTGCTGCCTCGGCGCTGTAGTTGCCCGCACGATCGAAAGCCTTCGCTCGAACCAGGTGCCGTTCTCCGGCCGTGAAGAAATTGATGCCGCGAAAGAACGTGGCGAGCTCGCCCGTGGCGCCCACGACTTGCGTGCGATGCTGCGCTCCCAGGAACTGGCCGTCGAGGTACCACTCGCTACCCCACAGCTCGCTCTCGTCGTCCGTCGCGCGCATCGAGAAGCCAATGCGTTCGCCGCGGGCGACCACCAACTCTCCGTCCGCGGTGGACGGGCCGGAGCGAGCGACGCGAGTGAGGGGGCGCGGGTGCACCGCCACGTCCACCTGGGGTGCGTCGCCGTTCGGGGGGGCAAGATCCGCGACGCAGGCCGAAAGCAGCACAGGAAGCAAGAGAGTAATGCTCAGATATGGATGCACTGTACTACTCCGGACTCTCAACGTCCCGCTGCGATGCGCACTAACACCCTCGCGTTGTCACTCCGCAAGCCCACCGCCCCCGAACTCTGAGCATGCTTGGGGATATCCACTGGGGGAAGGCGAACCCCGTCGGCGATGATGTGTAGTTTGCCTGATCCGCTGGTTGCGTGCAGAGAGTGGGTGCGGCCGTCATCTGCCACCGGACCAACGTTTTGTGGGGGCAAGTGCCGATAGCCGCCGTCAAGACACTGAGCGTGCGTGTGCTCGGCGGGGTTCGACTTGACTGACACGACCACGCCACGATTTGGCTCCAGATGCCACATCACGTAGACGACGTTGCACGTATTTCGCGCATGGAGCTTCAACCCTACCTGGCTACGCACCTCCCCCGAGCGAAGGGGCTCCATCTTGGACGTCCGTCCCAAGTAGCGGAACTCAATACCTACGGATCGGTGATGACCGCCCCGCGTGATGGCGCGAATGCACGGGGCCGAAAACAGGAGCCAGCCTGCGTCGCTCGTGGTCGAGCCGCTCTCAAAGGTAAGGTCAGACGCGCCCAGCCAGTTGACGCCGTCTTCTGGGGCCTTGGGCCTTGCGACGCTCGGCGTGGGTAGGGCAAGAGTAGCTCCAACGAGAAGCCCGGACACGAGCATCGTTGCGCATCCGAAGAAGCGCATAGACGTGGTGCGGGCACAT
>CAYNOM010001318.1:0-1496 GCA_964398415.1 uncultured Polyangiales bacterium
TCGCGATGATCCGCGCGCTCAAGCACGCGCTCGATCCGAACGGCATCCTCAACCCAGGCAAGATCGTCGACTAACAGCGAACGTGGGTCTGTCGTGCCCGTGCCCGACTCTGAAGTGGCCTACCCGTCAAGGCGCGGGCCTCGTTTTTCTTCGGATTCACGGGATTGGGGCGGGCCATGGTGTCTCCATTCGCATGTTGCAGTGCGCACTGTGAGCTTCAGGGCGTACGAGAGCGCCTCGGGCCCACGGAATGGGCCTCCGTCAAAGGCCCTGGAGTGGGCCCGACATCCAGGCTTCCTACGCGTGTTGTTCCAATCGACTCTTCGCGTTGTCCGGCACGCGCCGTTCGCATGTGTTGTGCCGGTCGCAGTTACCTTGAAGGTAGGTGAGAGGTCGCATCCTTAGGGACGGGAGTTGACTGGGTTTCCCCAGCTCCAACGGGCACGCGCGGTGTCCTCTCACGCAAATAGCAATCACGGGCAGAAAGTCTGGCTATGTGTTCAGAGCTTCAGCGCGCGGTCTGGCCCTCCGCGAATAGAAGGGCGCGTTGATTGGCGCGCTGCTGACGAGCGAGTTTCAACTCGGCGCGCTTGCGCGCTTGGGTCACTTGCTCGAGCTTCTCTGCATCGGAGCGGTCGGCCTCATCGCGAACGTGCTCGTAGGCATCGTAGTAAGCGCCGTGACGCCACAGAGCCCAGAGAATGCGAGACAGCCGACGGGCCACCGCAATCGCCGCTCGCATACGTCCGCGACGCTGCGACGTACGATGTGCCCACCGGTCGTGTCTTCCTCCGGACAGAGTCCGAGATACGACGCGACTTGCGATGCGTTCCTGAAGCGCGTTGGGTCGTCGATGGTCGAGATGAACGCGGCCGCGACGAGCAAGCTCACGCCGGGAGCGCTCGCCAGGCGTTCGAACACGGGATCTCGTTGACGCGCACAGATTTCGTGTAAGCGCAGGTCTACCCTGGCGAGCTCGGGCGCGATTGCGTCGACCTGCTTGCTGAACCGCCTCCCTCGCGTTCTTGGCGAAATCCTCGATCGCACAGCTCGGCACGTCGACTCCGCGACCTCGCAGAATCCCGCGCACGTGCGTCACGGCACGTTTGCGCGCGTGCACCAAGGCCCGGTGCATCTCCTGCAGCTCGCGAAGCTCTCGGGCATCGTCTCCGAGCACATGCGCGAGTGCGGGGCGGCCGTGCTCGAGCGCCAGCGCCAGCCGCTCGGCGTCGATGCGGTCATTCTTTTTGCCGTGCTCACCGATGCCTGCACAGCGGCGCACGCGGGATCCAGCTCCGGCTGCGGGAACCGTTGCAGGCGGCCGCGGCTGCGGAACGGTTGCGGGACCTGCTGCCGGGCGCCTCGGTATCGCCCTGGACCGAACGCTATGGCGAACTGTTTCGCGCGGTGCAGCTCGAAAAGGCGATGATGTTCGTCCTGCTCCTGCTGGTGGTGACGGTCGCCGCGTTCAACATCGTGTCCGGCCAGGCGATGCT
>CAYNOM010001318.1:1506-1839 GCA_964398415.1 uncultured Polyangiales bacterium
CAACCACATCGTGGACGTGGCGCGATTCGCGGCATGCCTCGAACCCCACGAGCGCCTTTGGCGTGCCGGGCCCAATCGTCGCTGCCAACGCCTCGAGCCCCTTCACCCGGCCGCGGGCGATGACCCGACCTTCTTTCACCTCGCACCAGTCGATGCTCCGCTTGGGCCCCCATTTTCATTTGCGTCGCCGATTCGGCTGAACGCGCGGGGGTGTTCGCCACGTAAGTGGCAGGCGGAGGGCTGGCCTTGTCTACGGCCCCGGCAGAACGGGCCCTCACGCTCCGGACTCTGCTCGAGCGCGGGCCCTTACCTCGGCGGTCTTGGCGAGCCACT
>CAYNOM010001319.1:0-1838 GCA_964398415.1 uncultured Polyangiales bacterium
GCGCCCCCCACGGCTTCGACGAGATGGCGAACGAGACCTGTGCCCACGTGGATGCCGAGGACACCGAAGAGCCAGCTGCCGATGAAGGCGCCGATCACGCCGACCACGATGTTTCGCACGAGCCCGAGGCCGTGACCTCGCATGAGGTGCCCGGCGAGCCAGCCGGAAACGGCGCCCATCACCAGCGTTATGATCAAGTAGCGCGTACTCATGCAGCCTCCGTGGCGTTCGATCTCGTTCGTGCGTCGCTGAGCCTAACTCAATGGCGCATCGCAGAACATCTTGCGCAGCCGATGCTCGCGCGCAGCGTCGCACAGCTCTCGTGCTGTGCCTCTAGGAAGTGCGAGAGCTGAGCCGCGGACGACACGCGCAGGTACGGCTCGTCGCGGTCGTAGGACAGAAGCTCTCGGTTCTGGATCGTGCACTTCTGTCCGTTGCCGTCGATGAGCGTTGCGTGGCCGTTGGGCCGCTCGTGCGGAGAGCCGCCTTTCATGTAGCCGAAGTCGACGACGATGCCCGAGCTCGACCGCAGGGTGACGCCACCGCCGCCCTCGGACGTGACCTCGCGCGTGACCTCAAACTCACCGCCGGAGATGCTGGCAGGGCGGCCGGTCGAAGCGTCGAACGTGACGATGTGACCCGACGTCGTGTGCACCAGCACCTTCTCACCGGCTCGCTCCACGCGTAGCGGCTGCACGTTGGGCAGGAGGAAGTGGGTGCGGGCTCCGGTGTTGACCTTGGCTGACCCGGGTCCGAGCATGCCAAACGTCAGCAACATGCCCTGGCTGTTGAAGACGAACGAGCGGGCCTTGCCGCGTGTCTCGTCCGCAGAAATCATGACGATGCACTTCGAGTCGTCGCGCGATTGCTTCTGAAGCACGTGCAGTTGGCCCACGCTGAACGATTGGGCTTCACATGAGTCGGTGGGCTCGCTCATTCGCGTCGCAGCCACGCTCGGCTCGTTGGTGGCTCGCTCTCTCGACAGTGTGCGGTGCGACGACGTGGTCGAGGGCGCGCCACCGCAGGCGACGACGATGCCCGCGAAGAGTGCGAGCAGCGAAAGGGTCCGAAGTCGTTGCGTCATGCAGCGTCTCTGTCGCGCCCGGGCACAGCGCTTCACTTCGTGGCTCGTCCGGCCACGCCTGCGCATCCAAGAGCTGCAGCCTCGGGGGGGCTTACAGTGCGGCAGCTTTCAGATCGCTGCGCCGGCGGCGTCGCTTTCAGACGCGAGTCGCAGTCAACAGAAACACGGTGAACCGGTCGCCGTCGCGGTCGAGCTCGACGGCGGTCGTGAACGCCACATCGGTGAAGCTGTGTCGTTCGAGCAGCTCGCGCAGCGCGTCACGCTCGAAGCCGTGGTGATACACGCCCTCAGCGTCAGGCGGGTGGAAGCTTCCGTCCTCGCGGTCGAGGTCGGCGAGCGCGATGCGTCCGCCGGGCCGTAGGTGGGCGGCCAAGGTATCGATGAGCTGCTCGGTGTCCGCGACGTGGTGCATGGCCATGGCGCTCACGACCAGATCCACACGTTCGTCGAGCGGCGTTTGCAGAATGTCCTGACAGCGCGTCTGCACCTTGCCGCGAAGCTCGGGCTTTTCGGCGAGCTTTGCCAGCATGGCCTGCGATACGTCCACCGCGAGGACCTGTGCGACGTGGGGCGCGACGTGCGCGCACACGAGCCCGGTGCCCGCGCCGAAGTCCATCACCAGCATGTCGTCACCGAGAGGCACGCGCTCGAGCAGGGTGCGCGCGACACCGGCCGAGATCTGCGCGGGGATGGGCCTCGCATCCCAGTCGGCTGCCTTGTCTTCGAAGAGGTCGTTCACCTTCGAAGAGCTACC
>CAYNOM010001320.1:0-1838 GCA_964398415.1 uncultured Polyangiales bacterium
GAACAGCGAGCCCGCGTACTCGGCAAGATGCGCCTTCGTCCCGGCTACGGTTACCGGCGCAGGCTCACTCGCGGTCCGCGGACCACCGCGCACCTCATCGACGAAGGGTTGGAACTCGCGGCGTTCGTCGTACCAGACGACGACGCGGCGGTCCTTGAGCTTGTCGGCGAGCTGCTTGGCCACGTAGTCGTGAAGCGGGTGCATCAGGCGGCCTCCTGCTTCTTGATGGCCGCCGCGATGAGCGGAGCCTTCTTCGTCAGGCCGACGAGATCGAGCTCGCCTTCTTGGTACATGCGGTACCACTCACGGCGTTGTCGAACGACACGTTCGTCGTGACCGAGGTGAAGCCGGTCCAAAACGAACTGGGCGCGTTTACGCTCGTTCGCTGGAACATGCTCCGTGAGCACCAGTTTACGCACACAACGAGCCAACGTCGTCGCGACGACCTGGAGCTTCACCTCGTGGTTCAGGGCGCGCAGTAGGCTCGGGAGGATCGTGCGCTGCCACTTCGGGTGCAGGTGACTCTCGACCTCGTCGATGAGCAGGACGAACGACGTATTCGGAGGCCGCTTCTTCAGGCCCGCAGCGAGCTTGTGCTCTCGCCAGGCCCAGACGACGAGGTACGCGAGGCCGAGGATGCGACGCAGGCCAGCGGGTGCGTGCGCGACGGGGATCTCACCGGCGGGTCCCGTGACGACCGAGAAATCACGAGGGTCATCCACGTAGACGCGTTCCACCTTCCGGGTCAGCCGGAACTGCTCTTGTCCCGCGAACTGCTCGACGAGCGCGGCGAGTTGCTCGAAATCTGCGTTGCCGGGCTGTCCCGCCCAGCGGCTCACATCACGCACGAGCCCTTCGCACACGAGCTTGCCGCCTTCACCGAGGGCGAGCCCGTCCCAGATGTCGCGCTCACGGAACTGATAGACGTTGCTCTTGCCCCACGCCGCTTGGCCGAAGGGCAAGCGGAAGTCCTCGCCGAAGCGCAGCGGGTCGTGAACGGAGATGCCGCCATCGACGCGAAGGTAGATGACGAGCGACCCTTGCATCCGACTCTCTTCGCGGTCTGCCACCGTTGCCAACGGAGGATGGCCTTCGGTTCGCTCCCAGCGTGAGTCGGAGAAGTCGTACTCGGATGTCGAAGAGATGGAGGTGCGGCCGCGGTGTTCGACCCACGCCATGGCGGCGCCTTCCTTGTCCGGCACGATGCCCTTGCCGCCCCACGTGAGCGGCCAGGTCCGAGTCAGCGCCCACCACGCGCCGTCGAGCAGCAGCGTCTTACCAAGCCCGTTGTCGCCGGTGATGAGGTTCAGCCTTGGCGCGAGGTCCATCTTCATTTCGGGCGCGGGCCCGACGTTCTTCAGGTGAATGGACTCAAGCATCAGTGCCTCCCTGCATGCTGGGGGTGGTACCGGTCCATGTCAGCGTTGGCACGCGCCGGGCTGCAGTGGGGTTCAACTCGCATGATACACAATCTTGGTTTGCGACGTAAGATAGGTGAGGTAGCGCTTGGCAATCCAAGCTACCCTGTTCGGCCCGCCGAGGCCCCGCCCCACTGGATGCATCGCGACAATCGCCTCGGCCTTGTCATCGAGCACCTGCAGGAGCAGGAGGTCCGAGGAGTCTTCCTCGAGCTCGTAGCGCGTCTCGCCCTGCTGCTGTAACCAGGCCGCAAAACGGCGCAGGGTACTCTTCGCGGTCTCCGTTTGCTGTTCGATGAAGACGTCGGCCGTGGGTGCTTCGCCCACGATCTCGTCGAGTTTCGTCGGCGAGGTGATGCCCAGGGCTGTCAGCTCGTCGAAGAGTTGGCCTGCGTGGACGGCAAAGTTGACTCCTGGAAA
>CAYNOM010001321.1:0-1836 GCA_964398415.1 uncultured Polyangiales bacterium
CCCACTCCCGGCACGAAGGGCTCGGGACCACCCCACGCGATGCGCGCGCCCACGCGCACGTCGCGCTCTCCCTCGGGATGGAGGCTGAAGAGGCGAGTAGACATCGAAAGCGCACCATCGACCTTCGACAGCGAAAGCTCGCGCGCGACTTCGATCACGCGCTGATCGAGCCACACCGTACCCTCGATGCGCAGCGTCGGATTGCCCTCACGCTCGACGATGAACATGCGCTCGGTGCGCACATCACGCAGCACGCCGCCCACGTACACCTTGGGGCCGAGCATCACGATGCTCTCGAGCGGCGGCACCCCGGCGAGCGTCGCCTCGAGCACCACCCCGCGCAGCGAAACAGGCCTGCGCAGCCCTCCGACCACCACGCGCAGCCCGCGCGATGCGAGCACGTAATCGCCCGGGACGAGCACGATCTGCGAGAGCTGCGGCAGCGGTGCCTCGTAGGTCTCGACGCGCCGTAGCTCCACGTCGCTGCGCACGAGACGCGTCACCGGCTTATCGGCGAGACAGCCTATGCAAACCAACGACACGAACAGCCAACACCACGCGCAGCGCATCTTGAGTCAGCGTAGCAGTCCCGGCCGCGGGACACCCACGAGGTTTGCGCCTACCCACTCAGCGTCCGCTGTCTGCGTGTAGGGGCAAGCCTTCTGCGCGCTCGCCGGTGAAGTCGATGTAGCTGTAGGTCGAGAGACTGCCCGCGGACGCATCGGGATAGCGGCGCGACGCTGCGGTGAGCGCGCGTTTGCCCAAGCCGGTGAAGTCCTTCGGGTGCGAGACGAGCACCGGCACATGCGCGCGGCGCACGAGCTCGTCGCCCGTCGACGGTTGGAACAACCGACGCAAGCGGTGCCTGCGTTCGATCGGCGTCGGCCCCACGATGATCAGATCGACATCCGCGTCGACCGCGATCTGATGAATCTCCTCCGCAGGCGCCCCCACCCGCACGTGAAACGCCACCTCACAGCCCCAGCGCTCCACGTTTCCGTGCAAAAACAGCGCATTTCGCACGTGTTTTTCGAGGCGCACCAACACGAGGCCGAGGGCCTCCGACATGCGCTCGGACGCATGGGCATCGTGCGAGTCGGGCGTGGGTGCGACCACGTGCACGAACTGCAAGTCACTCAGCGGCAAGAGGCGCGCGAGGTGGATGGCTTCCACGATGGCTGCATCGGAAGCTTCGGTGAAGTCGACCCCCACGATCACGCGCAGCTTCCCTATTCTCGTCTCAGACATGGCCCCCCCTTCCCAACTTCACGCTACCCCTGAGCTACGCCGCCGAGCGAGGGTTGCTCCCCAGCTTCTCTTCCGCCCTTCCCGACCTGGGGCTGTGGGTTTTGCGGCTTCTACGCCAAGGTACCGAGCCGACATGCTGCGTGGAGTGCATTGGACCGCAGGCGCACGCTCCTCACTCAGGACGCCTGTCCAATGTTGGGGTGAATGTGCTGAACACGCGCAGAGCGTTATCGGTTGCGTGATGCACGCTACACAAGTCGCGCGGCGGACGAGGCACGCAGACGTTTCTCGAGACGTGCCATGCGCTTGCGACAGGCGTCCTCGCCTTCGATGGGCGCCGTGTGGGCCGCATGGACGAGGGCTCGCTCGTGATCTTTGTGCAGATGCTCGAACAGCTTGGACAGGGCGAGATGGGCGCGAGCGGCCTGCGTCGCGTCATCCGCTGCGGCCTCGATCGACTGCAGGTAGCTCTGGATCGCACCCTGCACCTCTCCGCGACGCACCCGCATCTGGCCCGCCAGAAAGTGCGCCTGTGGTGCGAGCTCGCCACGCACATCCGCCTCGGCGGCTCGCTCCGCGAACAGCACC
>CAYNOM010001322.1:0-1835 GCA_964398415.1 uncultured Polyangiales bacterium
CGCCCTGGCTGCCCTCCACGCAGGGCCTGGCGCCGTCACCCGTTGGCGTGAGGGCCGCGGCGATTTGCCCGAGGACATCTTCTTCGAGGAGATCCCCTACAGCGAGACGCGCGCCTTCGTCCACGCGGCCCTTGCTGCCATGGCCACGTACACGCTCGTGCGCGGACAACGCAGCGCGGCCTTGGCGCAGGTGCAGTAGGCCTCGTTCGAGGATTTCACTCGCTCGCCGCAGAACGGGCTTGTCCCAATGCCGATCAGTTAGCATCCTGTTCACGGACGGTTTGAGTAGGATCATAGTGCGGCGATCTCTCAAAGGGGTCGCCAAGAATGCTTCTGAAGAGCGCATTTTCTGTCGTGCCGGCCTGCTTGCCGGACGCGTTCGATAACTTCAGTCGTCATCTCAAAGCTGAGTGGATCGACGACGCGCTGACGCTGACGGGCACGGCCTCTCTGCGTCGGCGCCGACTTCCGGCAGAGCAGGTGATCTGGCTCGTCGTCGGCATGGCACTGATGCGTAACGAGTCCATCGAGCGTGTCGCTGCTTTGCTCGGGCTGGCGATGCCGGCAACACGGGGCCCATTGGTCGCACGCAGCGCGCTGACTCAGGCGCGCCAGCGTTTGGGCGACGAGCCTCTCGAGTACCTTTTCTCGGCCGCGGGGATGGAGTGGGCTGCTCGCAGCGCCGACGCGCATCGATGGAGAGGCCTGCAGCTCTACGCTATGGACGGCACCACCATCCGCGTGCCGGACACCAAGGAGAACTGGGACACCTTCGGTGGGCATGTCGGCAACGGCAAACGTGCCGGCAGTGCGTACCCTACCGCTCGTGTTGTCGGACTGATGGCGGTGCGGTCGCATCTCCTGGCGAGCATGCGCTTCGGCAGCTTCAATATAGGAGAGGTCACGCTCGCCAGGGAGATGTGGCCTGAGGTCCCAGACGACGCCCTCATCATCGTCGACCGCAACTTTCTCATCGCGGCCGAGTTGAACCGCCTGCGCAGCGACGGCACCAACCGGCATTGGCTCACGCGAGCCAAGAGCACGACCAAGCTGCGGACCATTGAACGTTTCTCGAAAGGTGACGAGCTGGTTGAGATCGAACTGTCGCCAGACACGCATCGGGCGCACCCAGATTTGCCGCTGAAGTGGGTCGCGCGCGCGATTCGCTACCAGCGCAGGGGCTTTCGTCCATCCGTCATGCTGACGTCCCTCACGGACGCGGTCCGCTATCCACGTGACGAGCTGATCGCGCTCTACCACGAGCGCTGGGAGATCGAGCTCGGCTACGACGAGATCAAGACGCACATGCTGGCTCGAGAAGAGACCATCCGAAGCCGAACCCCCGCCAGCGTGCGCCAAGAGCTTTGGGCGATCGCCTTGGCGTACAACCTCGTGCGTCTTGAAATGGAACGAGCAGCGAACGAGGCGGGCGTCGAACCCACACGGATCAGTTTCGTCAACGCACTCTCGCTGATCTGTCACGCTTGGGTCGTTTGGTCGACACCGCCGCTCGCGCCTGGGCGCATCCCCTCGGCGCTTGCGGATCTACGTCAGCGCCTCGGCCTGCTTGTGCTGCCAAAACGCCGCCCCAAGCGCAGTTACCCGAGAGTCGTGAAGATCAAGATCAGCCCCTACAACAAGAAATGGGTAAAACGACCAGCCCGTAAGTGACCAGCATTGGGGCTTGTCCTCGGCTCCGCTTTTCACGTCTGCTCGCTCCACGAGTGGGGCTGTGCTGACGGGTGCGCCTGCTCGCGCTCAACCGCCTTCGAAGGCCTTACCGCATCGACTTACGGGCTTGCGCAGACATGAAAAGCTGCGCCTGCGCGCCCATT
>CAYNOM010001323.1:0-1834 GCA_964398415.1 uncultured Polyangiales bacterium
AACGGTGGCCACACCGCAACCCCTCCGCGCCATGAACAGGACTGCATCGCGGCCCAGGGCTGGCCGCACTTCGTCTCGGAACTCGCGGAGGAGCGCCGAGCAGGTTCGCCCAGTCGCGGCGAGGCAGATGCGATCACCCAAAGCCACAAGTGAGAGAGAAAGAGTGCGTCGTGGTAAGCTTGCGCGGGGCGAGGGGGGCACTCGGGCCCGAGCGTTCGTGGGGGAAGGCGATGCGTCTTGCGGGGGTTACGGCACTTGCCGCGTTCTGGGTGTTCGGATTCGGTGCGACTTCCGCGCGCGCACAGGTGCGTGAGTCAGACTTCCGGCTCGCGCTCGAAGTGGGCATCGTCGACTGGACCTCGGAGCGCGAAAAGGGCGAGGTGCCCCTCGGCGACTACGAACAAAGGCGCAATACACTTGGTGCAGGGCCCTCGGCTGGCGCGGGTAGTGCGGGCGTGATCTTGGGCTATGCGGCCTCGCGGCGCTTCGTACCATCGGTCTACTTCGGGATCGAACACGAGAAGCTCGAGGTCGAGACTGAGCGTGCGACGGTACGCGTGCAGGGGCACGCCCAGGCTCGTAGCTTCGAGCTGAGGCCTTTTCTCGAGATCACGCTGATTCCGGAGTCGCGCTTTGTCCCCTACGTACTGCTCGGCTTCTCGGTGCGTCGGCGTGTGATCGATCCGGACGGCGAGGCAGAAAGCAGCAGGCTTGCTTATGGACCGGTGGTCGGAGTGGGAGCACACGGCTTCGTCGTTGCGCGCGCCAGCTTCGATTTCGCGCTGCTTTTTCGCGGTGGCTTCGTGAACGACGAGGACCGTGAGACCGTCCTCGAGCGCTCTGGCGTGGAGGACGTGAAGCAGCGAGAGCTTGCGCTCACCTTCTGCCTCGGAACGTCGTTCTGGCTCTGACTCGCCAGGCTCTTCATGGCGCGGCGAAGCGGTTGCATCTCTTGTGTTGAGCGGTGTGCTTTGCGCTGCCTTTCGACCACACCGCGCCATCCCGAAGCGTGCTCACCCCGCTTTTCTCCATCTCAAAGCCCAGGTACCCTCATCAGACATGCAAACGACGGACGAGCGTGATGGGCGCCGTGCCCGCTGGTTTGGAGCCCGCGGACGGAACGCGCCCGACCCCGCCGCCGAGGCTTCCGTGTTCGGAGCGGTGCTGATCGAGCAACGCCACGTCCTCGAGCGCATCGTAGGACGCGCGGCTCTTGCGGCCGCCATCGACGCGTTGCCCGTCGATCGCCAGGCCGAGTATCGCGACATGGGCTTCTTGTCGTGGTGCCGATCAGGCACGGCGGCGATGGTGGTGTCGAACCTAGCCAGCCAGCTGGGGCGGGAGGACAGCGAGCTGATGGCCCAGGCCGTACGCGAGGGGTTTGGGCGCGTGATGCGCACGCTGTGGCGCATGTTCGCAGCGTTTTCGACCGACGAGGCCATCGTGCAGCGCGCGGCCACCATCTACGCCAGGGCCGTGGATCGCGGCAGCCTCACCGCGCGTCTCGAGGCTCCCGGCCACGTCGTGCTCATGCTTACCGGATGGCGCAGCGTCACGAGGCTCGATCTCGTGGCCATTGCGACCGGAATGGAAGCGGCTCTCGATGCCGCGGGACGCAGGATGCGAGCGAGTTATCGTCGGGATGGCGACGGTTACCGCTTTGATCTGGTCACGGCGGAGCGCCCCTGAGCGAGGGTCACCGATGCAAGTTGGTCTCGCTGCGGACGGCTCAGCGAGCTCCACGAGACGGCTTGATCGAAGACGCCGCTGGGCTCTGCCCGGGGGCGAGGCTCCATGCCCTTCCAGAGCACGAGCAGATGCGAGCGCCTGCGCG
>CAYNOM010001324.1:0-1832 GCA_964398415.1 uncultured Polyangiales bacterium
CCCGTGACGCGATAGCCGCGGGTGATGTCTTTGAACTCGTTGCTGCGGGGGAGGTTGTTCTCCTGCAGGATCCGGTCGAACTCCACCTTCGGCGCGCCCTGGTCGATGTGAATCCGCATGCCCAGGTTCGTGTTGGTTAGCAAGTTCTCTGGCACGTCCTTGTAGACGCTGAGCCTGCCGGTGTAGTCGCCATTCGGAGACTTCTTGCGGAACGTCACCGTGGCCGAAACGCTGCTTCCGTTGTTGAAGATGGCCCGCAGCACCGCCTGATACTGTCCGGGCGACAGCCCCTTCACCGCCGTGTGGTTGATCGAGATTCCCACTGAAGGGCGACCCGTGCCGAACACGGTTCCGAAGGGGTTCGCGAGCGTCAGAAACTCCTCATCTCCGGAAATCAGGCAGTCCTCGCGGTCCTCCGCGCTGAGCTTGCCGAGGTCGCCAAAGCACTTCTGCTCTTGCTTGAGGCCGTAGGTGGCTTCGAGGCGATAGCCAAACACCACGTTGCCGTCATCCACGACCTGCTCCTTCGTGGCCATGTTCATGATGACCAGAGGGATCTGATAGCGGTCGTTGATGGCGTCGAGCGCCACGTCGGTCTGCGAGAACCGCAGGGAGTAATCCCTTGGGTCGAAGGGCCGGCTGCCATCCGGATCACGCGGCCGCGGCAGACACTGGTTGGCGTCGCTGCAGTACCACGTGGCGTCCGGACAGTCGGTGGTCTGGTAGCACTTGGGGGTGCACTGGCCGACGAAGCAGTAGCTGGCGTTGGGGCAGTCGGCGTCGACCTGGCAGGTGGAGCCCTCGAGACTCGCGACACGACAGCGCCCGCGCGTGTAGTCGCAGACCTTGAGCGCGCCGGCACACTGCCGGTCGAGGTTGGCGACGGAATCGGTCGCTCGAACTCCCACCAGGCCACACTCGCGCTGGCAACGGTTCAACAAGCCGTCGCAATAGGCACCGGCCCCGCAGTCGAAGTCCGACTCGCAGTACACCGTCCCGTCGTCGCACGTCTCTCGATCCGAATCGCATGCCTCGGCGTCCAAGAAAGTCTTGATGCACAGGTCTACGTCGTTGATGGTGAAACCACCCTGGCCGTCCTGGTCCAAGAGCTGGCTCAACGCACCGGAGAGCGAGCAGCTGTTCTCGGTGAGGTCGGGCTGGATACCCTCGAGGAAGTGATAGATGCACTGATCCAGCAGGTTGAGGTCCATGCGGAACGGTGCGGAGGCGCAGTAGTGCGTCGCGCCTACGTTGGCCGCGGTCGCAGCCACGCACGTCTCGCCGAGAATGCACTGGGAGGGATCCCTTTGGGCGTTCGGACCGACGCAGGGTACCTGACACGCCCCTGCGACACACAGCTTCGCGTTGGCGTTCGCGGCGCAGTCCGCGGCCTGCGTGCACGGATCCCCTTGGCCGCTGGTGCACTGCTCTTGCGCGACGGCGTGCCCTGCCGACAGCCACGTCGCGGCGAGGCAGAGCAAGAGCCACAGCGGCGTCATGGTTCGTCGCTCGGGCAGGGACTTCATTGCGCTCTCCGGTTCGATCGGCACGTATCCCTCGCTCAGAAGTGAAGGCTCTCGCCCACGCGCAGGCCCTGGCTTGCCGCATCAGGCGCGAACAGTGGGCCTCGACTCTGGTCGAAACCAATCGAGGCGGGCTCGGTTGACGTGCGGTGCAGGTGCAGCTCGTAGAGCACGCCCGACTCGAGCGTGTGGAGGTTGTCCGCGGACAACAGGACCACCCGCACGCCTCCATCGATCGGGCGAGCGATGATCTGTTTCTCCGCTGCTTCGGCCGCCGGACCTGCGACGGCATCCTCCCAGACGAGGTTG
>CAYNOM010001325.1:0-1831 GCA_964398415.1 uncultured Polyangiales bacterium
CGCGCCGCGAGCCCTTCGGGACCGCCCCGGCTCGCGCTCCCCGCCTCCCGCTGCGCTAGGCGGCCTGCCCGGGCCTCTGCACGTAGGGCTGACAACGCTCCAGCCAGACACTATCGTGTCGCCACTTGCAGGACCATGGGCGCCCCTCGCGTCGACAAGGACTCCACCTTATGGGATTCGCTGAGCGCGCTCACGATGGCGTGCGTGCTCGTCGCCGTGCTTTGCGTCTGGGACCACTACGGGTTGGCCTGGGATGAGGCCTTTCACGTCGACTACGGCGACGCCGTGCTCGGCTACTTCAGCACGCTCGGGGCAGACACCGAGGCCCTGACCCACGACGACCGTCGCTACGGTCCCGGCTTCGATCTGCTCGGCGCACTGGTCCGAAGGCTCTCCCCCCTCGATACGTACCCGACCATGCGCCTGCTGGGCGCGTTCGTGGGCATCGTCGGCATGGTGGGGACTTGGCAGCTTGCGAGGCTCCTCGGGGGGTCGCTGGCCGGTCTCGTGGCGCTCGTTTTCGTGGCGTCGACGCCCGGATACTTCGGCCAGATGTTCTTCAACCCCAAGGACATCCCCTTTGCTGCGGGCTACATCTGGGCGCTGTATGGCGTCGCGCGGGTGTGCATGAACCCCGCTGCCGTCTCCCGAACGGGCTGGGTAGTCCTGTCGGTCCTGTTCGCGGCCGCCGGCTGCGTGCGGGTCGCTGGGCTCGGCACCGCAGCCTTCCTCGTGGGCGGCCTCGCCTTGCTCGTCGCCGAGCAATATCGTGCGACGGGCGATGCCGCCGCGGCCCGCACACTCGCGTGGGCCTTAGGCAAGCGAGTAGCAGGAGCAACCCTCGGAGGTTTCACGCTCATCATCGCGATCTGGCCTTGGGCTCAGCAGACCCCGTTCACCCATGCTGCAGGCTCCCTCGGGAGCACGCTGCGTTACGTCGCATGGAAGGGAAACACCCTCTACGACGGCAAGCTGATCACGACGAGTGCGCTGCCCTGGTCCTACCTGCCGAGCTACGTCGTGCGGCAGATGCCCGATGCGGTCGTGGTCCTGTGCGCGCTCTTTCTGCTTCGGGTCGCCTGGCTGTTCGTCGCGCGCTTTCGTGAGCGAGCCTCGCTCCCGGTGGCCCAGGTCTGCCTCGTGGTGGCAATCCTGCTCCCACCCACGATGGCGATTGCTACCCGGGCGCTGCTCTACGATGGAATGCGCCACTTCCTGTTCATCGTGCCTCCCATGTGCGCCGCGGCGGGGCTGCTGGCAGCCGAGGCCTTGGAGCGGGCAGCGGTCTGGGGCCGCCCTGCAGTGGCTGCCGCGGCCGGTCTGCTTGCATTGCTCACCGCGCACCCGCTGCGCGAGAGTATGGCCCTTCACCCCTATGAGTATGCCTACTTCAACCTGTGGAGTGGAGGCTACGCGCGCAATGAGGGTCGTTGGGACACCGAGTACTACGGCATCAGCTACGTGCCGCTGCACCGCGCGCTCGAAGACTACCTTTGGCGCCTCGAGCCCAAGTCCTATCTCAACGGCACCTACAACGTGACCGGCTGCTTCAGACCTCACCTGGCTTGGACCGACCAACACACCGAGGGCGTGCTCCATCACATCGACCTGGACGACATTCAGAACCACTTCGTACGGTTCTACGTGTCGAACACACGTCATCGGTGTGACCTCGGCTTTCCGAATTCACCGCTCGTCAAGCGACTGCGCCACGAGGACAGAACTCTGGGCTTGATCCGGGAGCTCGGCCCGGAGGGCAAGCGCGCACCGCGAGCGCTACCCCACATCATGGAGACGACGAGACGTGGCGAGTAGGGACGATCGGCAGGGT
>CAYNOM010001326.1:0-1830 GCA_964398415.1 uncultured Polyangiales bacterium
GGGGTGCGTGGCGTTGGGGCCGCCTGCGATGATCAAGGGGTCGCTCTCGGTGCGATCGGCAGAGCGCAGGGGGATGCCGCCGGTGTCGAGCATCAAGAGGATGTTCGAGAACGCGAGCTCGAATTGGAGCGAGAAGCCCACGACGTCGAACTCGGACAGGGGCCGAAACGTCTCGAGCGAGCGCAGGGGCTCGTTTCGCGCGCGCAGCTCGCGCTCCATGTCGGGCCAGGGCGCGTAGGCTCGCTCGGCCAAGAGCTTCGGGTGGCGGTTCATGATCGCATACAGGATCTTGAACCCCAGGTGGCTCATGCCCACGTCGTAGACGTCGGGGAAGGCGAGGCACAGGGTGCAGTCGACGTCGCTCCAGTCCTTGACCATCTCGCCATGCTCGCCGCCGAGGTAGCGCGACGGCTTCGAGACGCGATGGATGAACGCAGCGTAGGGGTGCTCACGAAGGGGCTCGGCCATGGAAGGTCCTCACGGGGGCTCGGGCGGGACGGCGCGGGCGACAGGCGCGCGATGAGAGCCACTCCGAGCGGCGGAGGGTAACACGGATGGCACGCGCGCGCCGGGGGGCGGTTCCAGACCGCGTTCGCGCCCAAGGTGCGAAGGGTTCGCGCGCTTCAACACATTACCCAACAGTGCCACCGCGGCGCCCACATGGTGGGCTGGCGGGGAGGGCGCACGGAAGGGACTGCCATGAAGCGCCTAAGCCTCGACTGGAACCTCCTCCTGGCCTCCGTGGCGTGTGCCGGGACGCTTGCTGCCTGCGCCGCGCCTGACGCCTCTGTGACCCTGGAACCGGGCGATGGCGGCAGCGACGTGCCGAGCTCGTACCCGTTCGACTTCACCCATCTTCCCGATGGCGGGATCGAAGTCATGAAGGGCGCAAACGTGGGCAGCTGCTTGACCTACGAGCCTGAAGAGCCCGATGAGGCGCAGCTAGAAAAGGAGATTGCCTACGCGGGGCGACCTGCGGTCGTGTTCCTCAACCGCCGCGGGGGCACCTACTCGCCGGGCGGAATCGATTCGGCGCGCAACTTGTCGAGCATCGTGCCTCGTCGCACGACGTTGCCCGCCTACGAAGGCAGCAACTCGAGCTGGAACACCGTCGTCAGTTGCGTGCGTCGCGCCTTTGCGCGGTACGACGTGCAGGTGACCGACGTGGAGCCGAGCGGCTCGACACGGTACGTGGAGACCGTGATGAGCGGTCGAGCATCAGAGGTAAGCCTTCCGGCCAGCGTCGTCGGCGTCTCGCCTCTCCGGTGCACCGGCCTGTTCAATGCCGTGAACTTCGTGTTCACGAAAAGTCTGCGGGACGGCGTGGAAGAATGCGGCGTAGCGGTCCACGAGATCGGCCACGCGCTGGGCCTGGATCACCAGGCCTTGTGCAGCGACCCCATGTCCTACTGCATCAATCTTAGTAGCCCACACGTGTTCCAGGACAAGCGAGCGCCCTGCGGAACCAGCCCGAATGAGACCGAGTCCTGCAGCTGCAACCGAAGCAGCCAGAATACCCATCGAATCTTGCTCGACAACCTGGGCCCCTCCTCCGGGGGCGGAGGCAACCCGGAGCCGCCCACCGGCGATTGCCACACCGTACCCCCCAACAGCGCGGCCTATTGCACGAGCGCTTGCCCATGCGCCAAGGGTGAAGGCGACTGCGACAGCGACGCCGAGTGCGCGGGGAGCCTCGTGTGCAAGCAACAGGACGGCACCGACTTCTGCGCCAGCGCCAGCGCCGGTGGCAGTGGCGGTGGCAGCGCGCCGCCGCCTTCAGCGGGCTGCACGAAGGCTCCGAAGTACCTCTCGAACGGCGGCAAGGGCTAC
>CAYNOM010001327.1:0-1830 GCA_964398415.1 uncultured Polyangiales bacterium
GAGCAATCGCCCCGCTATTGCGCGGCGGCGCAACACGGCCAGCTAGGAGTGTGCGCCGCAGAAACCGTCCGGGAGATTTCTGGTAGGATGCCGCATGGGAACGAGCTTTCGGCCGTATTTACCTGAGCAGACCCTGCTTTTGCCTCCTTCGTTGACGGAGTGGCTGCCCCAGGGTCACCTGGCCTATTTCATCTCCGACACGATCGAGGAACTGGATCTGTCGGCCCTGTACGAGCGCTACGAAGGCGACGGCCGCCGCAACCAGCCCTACGATCCGCGCATGATGCTCAAGGTCCTGGTCTACGCGTACGCGACCGGGACATTCTCGTCCCGCCGGATCGCCCGCAAGCTCGAGGAAGACGTGGCTTTTCGGGTACTCGGTGCCGAGAACTACCCGGCCCACCGCACGATCTCGGAGTTCCGCCTTCAGAACCTCAAGGAATTCGAGAGCCTGTTTCTGCAGGTGGTGCGCATTGCGCGCGAGGTCGGGCTGGTCAAGCTCGGTACGATCGCGATCGACGGCACCAAGATCAAGGCCAACGCGAGCAAGCACAAGGCGATGAGCCACGGCCGGATGGTCAAGGAAGAGCAGCGACTCCAGAAAGAGATTCACGATCTGGCCAAGCGAGCCAACCGGCAGGATCTGGAGGAGGACGGCCTGTACGGCTCCGAGTTTCGCGGCGACGAGATCCCGGCGGAACTCGCCCGTCGCAACGAACGCCTCGCCAAGATCAAGGCAGCCCGCGAGCGACTCGAAGCGCGCCAAGCCGAAGAAGACGCCCGCGCCGGACGCAAGCCCGGTGACGACGAGGACCGCCCGGTCGGGAAGAAAGGCCCGAGTTTCAAGCGGAAATTCGGCGAAGTCCCCGATAAGAAGCAGGACAACTTTACGGATCCGGAGTCCCGCATCATGAAGGCCTCGCACGGATTCGACCAGTGCTACAACGCGCAGGCAGCCGTCGATGCCCAGTCGCAGATCATCGTCGCGGTCGAGGTGAGCAACGAGGCGAGTGATGCAGGTCGGCTCGTGCCGATGCTGGATGCAGTGGAAGCTGTGGTCGGCGAGCAGCCGACGCGCGTGCTGGCAGATGCCGGCTACCGCTCGGAGGCCAACCTGCGGACCCTGGAGGCGCGCGGGATCGACGGCTACGTCGCTCTGGGACGCGAGGGCAAGGAACTTGCGGCTGGCGTCGGCGGCGAACTCGAAGCGACGATGCGGATGAAACGCAAACTGGCGACGAAGGCCGGCAGCGCGCGGTACCGTCGTCGCAAGTGCTTGGCCGAGCCGCCGTTCGGCTGGATCAAGTCGTGCCTGGGATTTCGCAAGTTCAGCCTGCGAGGCGTTGCCAAGGCAGGATCCGAGTGGTCGCTGATGAGCCTCGCGATGAATCTGCGGCGGATGAATCAGCAAATGGAGTGGGCATGAGGACGAGCACCGACCGTTTGGCGTCGACCGGCGTCGGGTGCGGGCCCGCAAGGGGCTTGGTCAGTTCGAAGATCCGCCACTTCGACGCTGTCGTAGCGTCCGCGGAGCGCCGATCGACCAGATCCGGCTCAAGTCCCGACGTTTATCCGCCCCAGATTTTCTGGGGCGCACGCTCCTAGCCCGGACTATTCACGAGTCCCACTACTGCGGCCGCCAAATGCACGCCATCTCGGGGCGTGCTCGCTCGTCGCTCCTCGACGTACTGCAAGTACGCCTGCGGGGCTCCTCGCTGCGCTCGCCCCGATCTGGCGCACCTTTGGCGGCCTCGCGACGTGGTCTCGTGAATCGTCCAGGCTAGAGAGCCCTACGAAACGAGACGCCGGCGGCGAATGGCCGGAGCGAGC
>CAYNOM010001328.1:0-1829 GCA_964398415.1 uncultured Polyangiales bacterium
CGACGGGCAGCGGCCCGGGCCCTCGCACACATCGGCTCGCCGGCCGCCGATGCTGCGAAGCCCAAGTTGCTCGAGGTGCTCCCGAAGACCGACGCCCGCGACAAGCCCCAGGTCGTGTGGGCGCTCGCAGTGCTGAAGGAACCCGCCGCCGTACCCGACATCCTCAAGGAGTTCGCCGCAGGGCATCTGCAGAACCTCGAAGATCTCGACAAGAAGCCCACCTTCGACCCCAAGGTGATCGTCGACGTCGTGGGGCCGGCCAAGCTCGCGAGCGACGAGCTCCTGAAGAGCAAGGACAAGTCGGTGCGCACGCTGGTCGCGGTGGCCCTGTCGGAGTCGCCCGACGAGTCGGTGGTGCAGCCCCTGATCGCGCTGCTCCAGGACGAAGACACGGAGGTCGTGCGCGCTGCCGCAGCCGGCCTCGGCCGTACGGGCGATCCCCGCGCGGGACAGCCCCTGTTCGACCTTCTCTCGCGCAAGCCCGCGTTGCGTCAGAGCGTCCTCGACGCCATCAGCCGCTCTACCAGCGCTCCAGGCGTCGCGAAGCTGATCGACCAGGCCGACAGCGTGGACCTCAAGCGCTCGCTCGTCTCAGCGCTCGCGGAGACCCACGATCCGCGCGTCGCCGACACTTTCGCCGGTCTGGTCTCGCACGAAGACCCGGACATCAAGCTGACGTCGGCGATGGCCCTTGCGGAGCTCGGCGACGCGCGCGCGATCCCCGTGCTGCTCGAGCTCGCCACGCACGAAGACCGCACGACCGCGCTCGATGCCCTCGACGCCCTGGCGCTGGTGGCCAAGCCCGAGGTGGGCGAGGCGCTCGTGCCGCTCCTCAAAGACAACCCCGGTCGCAAAGCCAGCCTGCTCAAGGCCATCGGCAAGTCGGGCGCTGCGTCGGCCGGTGCAGCGGTGATGAAGGAGCTCGAGGGCGACGACGTGGAGGCCGCAGCCTTCGCGCTCGCCGATCTCAACTACCAGCCCGCCTACGCCAAGCTCCTCGCGAGCATCAAGCGCCCGAAGGACGTCGACTTCTCGAAGCCGAGCGTGCCCACCGAGGAGATCGTCCGCAATCGTGAGATCGCGATCCGCGCCCTGGGCCGCTACGGCAAGCCCGACGCGATCAAGGGCCTCACGACGATCATCGAAGATCAGACAGACAGCGTCAAACTGCGCGCCATCGCGGGTGCCGTGCTCGGTCAGCTCGCTGATCAGCAGACCTTGGTCGACATTATCGCCAAGGCCAAGGACACATCCCTCGACGAAACCACGCGCACCTTCTCCGTGCAGGGCCTGTGGCAGGCCGACGCGCAGGCCGTGAGCAACCAGCTCATCGACCTGTTGCAGCCTTCGCAGCCCGCCGCGGTGCGCCGCAGCGCTGCGCTCGCACTCGGCTACGCGGCCGACCCCGCCAACGACCAGCTGCTCATCGATCTCTTGCGCAACGCAGATGTGAAGCGCGAGGCCGCCTTCGCGGTGGTGCTCGGGGGCAGCCCCGCCGCAGCCGAAGAGCTGTACCTGCAGATCTCGAAAGACCGCGAGCTGCGCGAAGTACTGCAAGACGTGCTCATGGCGGAAGACAACGACTTCTTCAGCCTGATCACGGCCCGCCACTTCGAACGGGGCCAGATCTTCCGGCGCCTGCAGGTGGCCGAAGCCCTCAAGAACGGCAAGGGCGAGATCACGTTCAGTTATCCATGGCAGCAGGTCATCAAGCGTCTGAAGAGCGGATGGAGCGGACCCGGCGGACTGTCAGCCCGCGAGATTCGCGCCGAGCTCTACAAGGCCCTGCGCAGCGACGAGCCCGAAAAGCGACGCCTGGCTGCCGAGGC
>CAYNOM010001329.1:0-1827 GCA_964398415.1 uncultured Polyangiales bacterium
GCCGTGGTGGCGCGCGTGGATGGCGATCCCATCGCGCTCTCGGATCTCCAGGGCCTCGTCGATGCCACGCACATGGCACCCCCCGAGGCCTTGGCGCGTCTCGAGGACGAGCGTTTGCTGAGCTGGTACGCCGCGGAGCACGGCTACGGGGAAGGGCGCGATGTGGCGCGCGAGCTCAAGCGTGCGCGCGTGCGGGCCCTTTTGCGCACTGCCGTCGAGGAAGGCAATGCGCCCGACGACATGCGTCCCGAAGACGTGCGCGCTCGCTTCGAGGAGCTCAAGCTGCGCCGAGAATTGCCCGAGCGACGGCGCATCTCCCACGCCCTGTTCGCGGCCAAGACGCCCGACGAGCAGAAAGCTGTGCGGGGGGCGGCCGAGGCCCTACGTGCCGAGCTGGGTACGGCTGGGACCACCGCCGACATGGCGGCGAAGCTCGCATCGCTGGGCGCGCGTGTGGAGTACCTGGGCAAGCCGCTCAAGGTTGAGCAGTTCGAGGTGCGACCCGATTCGAAGCTCGAGGCACCTTTTCTCGCTGCTGTCGTGGCTCGAAGCGAGGCGGGGCTCGTGCCCACGCTCGTGACGACGAGCTACGGGCTGCACGTGATCCTCGTGGAGGAGGTGTTGCCACCGCTGAAGTTGCGCTTCGAGGAGCACGAGCGAGAGATTCGCGAGCAGCTCTCGAATGAACGTCGCGCCAAGGTCCTCGACACCCTCATCGCCGAGCTGCGCGAGAAAGACAGCGTGAAGCTCGACGAGGCGAGCGTGCGCAAGGCGCTCTCGGACGATCGCCTGCTGGGAGAGCTCCGGTGAGCCTTTCGCCGCGCAGCCGCCCACCGCCGCGCACCACCCAGCGTGACCGGCCCGATACGGAGTTCTCCAACATCCTGCGGCGCTTCTTCGAACGACACGAAAAGATGCGCGCTGCCGTATTCGTCGACAGCGAGGGGGAGTGCGTCGACTACTGCGCGCTGCTCGACCCGTTCGACACCAAGGTGTTTGGGGCCACCTGGCTCTCGACCCACAACGCCATGCTGCGTTGCATGGAACGCCTGCACGCAGGGCAGCTCCGGCAGTGGACCGTCGAAGGCCAGACCCAGACGCTCGTGGTGCGACGGGTGACCGACGAGTACTCGTTGCTCGTGTTGCTCGACGCCGAGGGGGTCACCGCTCACGTGCTGCAGGATCTCGTCGAGGTGGCGCACCAGCTGCGCTCCGAAGCAGGGATCCGTCCCGCCTCCTGGGAGGTTCAGAGCGATCCGTGGATCGCGCGCGAGCGCTGAGTACGCGCCCTTGGGGTGCGGATGTCGCACTCATGCGCACCCAATGCGGTGCTTTGCCACCATTCCGTTGCCCTGCTCGACGCGCTCCTTTAGCATTTGGACGTGGCGCGTATCTGCCCCGACCCCGCTTGCGGCAAGAAGTATCCCGACAACGTCTCGTTCTGCGGCGAGTGCGGCACGATCACGCTGCAAGAGCAGCCACCTGACGACATCGACACCCGCCTAGGCCAGCGCCTCGGTGACTACCTCGTGGTGGCGAGGGTCGCGGATGGCGCCATGGGGCGCGTGTACGAGGCGCGGCATCACGCGTCGCGCGAGCGCGTCGCCATCAAGGTGCTGCACCCCGACGTCGCGCGCGATCAGGTCGCCGTCGAGCGCTTCAAGCGCGAGTACGAGACCGCCAACGAGATGAAGCACCCGAACATCGTGAAGGTGATCGACTTCGGTCGTACCCCCGATGGGCTGAGCTTCATGACGATGGAGTATCTGGAGGGCGAGGAGCTCGGCCACGCCCTGCGGCGCGACGGAACGCTCACCCCGACGCGCT
>CAYNOM010001330.1:0-1820 GCA_964398415.1 uncultured Polyangiales bacterium
GCCGAGCAGCGAAAACAGCGCCACCGTGAGGAGTGGGCCTGCGGGCCATGGCTTGATGGTGCCCGTTCTCCAGGGCAGCCATGGTGTCGATTCATTCGAGCGCTTGCATGACATGTCTCAGTTCCCCCTGTCTCGCGCGACGCCGAAATGCGCCATCATTCGAGCCGGGGGGTTCTCTCACGTCATTCATCCAACTACGAGAACGGACGTGATTCGCCCACGTAATGTTCCCAAGGCGACACAAGCTTGGACCTGAGGCGGACGTTCAGGGCGTGAGACCGAGCGCGTAACCCGTCGGAGCTCGCCAAGTAGATGCGTCCGTTGACCACCGCGGGTGTCGACAGCGGCTTCTGGAAGCGCGCCTCGTACAGAACGGCCCCGGAGGTTGCGTCGAGTGCGTACAGCGTTCCGTCTTTGGTCCCGAAGTAGATCACGTCCGCCGCCACCAGCTCTTCGTGGCCAGCAAACATGGTAAGGGACGCGCTGCAGGCACCACGATCGGGGGCTTCTCGACGGAGGACGGTGAGCCGATGCTCGAAGCGTTCGTGCCGATGGCCGAGATCGCCACTGACCTGGTTCGAGAATGACGGGGCGCCACATCACCTACTCTCGCGCTGCAGCGCGCACCGTGCTCTTGACCTTCGACCCCATCAGCAACCTCGTCTTCACGCGCTTCATCGATCCGCGCACGGGGCGCGACGACTTCGCCGCCGAGCTCCGCTCGACCTGAGCCTCCAAGAGGCCACCGCGGAGAGGGCGGCAGCCGGGCGTTTCACGATCAAGAGCGGCTGCGCGCGGTGACGGTCGCGAAACGCCTGACGCACATTTCGTCGCGCGCGCTTCGCCGAGCTTGCGCGGACGAGGCGCAAGCGCCATCAAGAGCTCGTGCTCGCGAGGGCCCCCATCATCATCCTGTCGATCGTGTGTGCCGGTCTCGTGGTGTCGAACGCCCTGTTGTGGACGCAAGGGGCGTCGCAGTACCCGGGCTCAGACCGCGCACAGGGCCCTGCCCGCGTCGAGCCCCGGCCGCCGTCGGGCGCAGTTTCGGCTGAGGCAGAGACCGAGGCGCAACCTGAGCTTGCCCCCTACATGACTCGGCTCCAGGGGATCACGCACAAGCTGGGTCTCTCGCTCGCCGCGAGCAACCTCGCGCTATCGCGCTTCTACCTCTACGAGTCGCGCGAGCAGGTCTCGGAGATCCTCGACGCGGTGCCCGAGTATCGCGGCCAGCCGGTGGCTTTGCTGGCGGAGCGCTTCCTCGAGGCTCCCTACAAGAACCTTGCGGCGGCGCTCGACGAGAACAGAGACGAAGCGCAACTGACGCAGCGCTACGCCGCCTTGGTCGAGGCCTGCAATGCTTGTCACGCGGCGACTCAGCACGGTTCGATTCGCATTCCAGCAACGCTGCCGCGCGACAATCCCTACCTACAGAACTTTGCTACGGACGAACCCTGATGCGCTTCAACCAGCTTGGCCGTGCGCTGTGCACGATCGTCTTCCTCCTCCCCGCCTGCTCGACTTCCGAGCGAGAAAAGCTCCCTCCTGGGCAAGACGCGCCGCTCGCTCAGGTTCGAAGCGACCCGCACCGAGAGACTCCCGCCGCGACCGCGCCGACCACCCATGTGGGGGCCGCGACACCCTCCAGTCCCCTTCCTCCCGCTGTTGCCGAGGCCAGCGTCAGCGTCGTGCGCGTCACGTCCTACGTCGGGCAGGCGTCGACAGACGCAGCGCGCTCCCCGACCCAGCAGGCAAGCGGACTCGGTGTCGTCATGGAAGACGAGGGCTACATCCTGACGACTTACTCGCTGCTTTCGCGGGAG
>CAYNOM010001331.1:0-1817 GCA_964398415.1 uncultured Polyangiales bacterium
GACCCACTGCCCCACCGCGCTAACCGCCGACGAGTCGCCGTTCGCGTGTGAAGCCAAGGGCGAGGCCCACATGGCCCGTTGTTCCGCCATGGGTGGCGCCGCCAGCATCGTGCTCGAGGTCGCGCCGCGACCCGTCACTGACGGCGAAGTCATCGCTCAGGCCGCGCGCCCGCAGTACTTCCAGGCCGTGGAGGGGCAGCCCGGCTCGTACTGGCTCTCCTGGTACGAGGCGACTCGCTGTGGCGAAACGAGCTCGCTCGTGGCGCTCGCCTACGAGACCGACACGCCGCGCGAGCTCGTCCCCGCGACGGGAGACTGCGTGAACAGCAGCGCCACCCCTGCAGTCAACTTCCTCAGCGAGGCATGGATCGCGCCCGGCTACAGCCGACGCTTCGTCTGGATCGACGCCCGCGGCCCGCTCTCGGGCATCGCGTTCGTGCCGCGTGCCAATGACAACGCGCAGTCGGTGCGCACAGCACCGTTCGCCGGTGCGCAGCTCGAGCGCATCGAGGCATTGGTGTCCACCACGCCGAGCGACTTCTTCCCAACCGGAGAGGACCGCTTTGCTCCGGTGGGCGAATGCGAGGACACCGATGGCGACAAGTTCCGCTCGCCGGAGAACTGGGAGTACGGCTGCGAGTACTACTGTCCCGCGGGTGCGTCCGAGGAGTGCGAGCGCTGGGCCGACCGCCGTGAGCTTCCCCAGCGTTGCTTCTACGAGACGACCTTCCGCATCTCCCAGGCCGACATCGAGGCGGGTCGCTTGATCCACCAGGCGGGCTTCTCGGCCGGCAACTTCAACTACCGCCACAACGAGCTCGCGATCAACTTGGTCGGCACCGGCATCCGCGACTGCTCCGGGTCACCGACACCCTCGAGCTGTCACGGCGGTGCGTTTGTCCAGTACACGCTGCACCACGACGGTCCCTTCCGCGTTCGCAACTTCGAAGGGGACAACTACTACGCCCCGCTCTACCCAGGCCGCATTCAGCAACAGAAGGCGCTGAGCGCGGAGCGCTACCTCAGTAACCCCTTGTCCTCGGCCGACCAGCACCTCTTGTCGTCGTTCGTGCAGGGCCAGTTCCGCGGGCGTCCGCTCGAAGGCAACTACACGTTGCGCATCTACGACGCGCCAGAGCTCGATTGGAGTCGTATCGAAGACGTGCAGATCCTGATGCGCTATCGCTACTGGACGCGCCTCGAGTAGGGTCACGCCGGGCCTTGGCAACGGAGGCGGACGCGAGGATCGCTGAGCGGCCAAGAGCAGGGGGTTCACACGCCCAGTGCGCTGGGCGCCCGCGGGGCTTGGCTCTCCAGTTTCAAGCGCACCAAGCGCCCCCCCGAGGCCGTGCGTTCCAGGGTGTCGAGCCACTCTGCATCCGCGCTGCGGTAGCGCACCAAGAGGCCTCTCACCTCCCCGGCCTGGAGCATGGCGAGCGCGGACAGCAGATCCCGTCCGTGATCGAGCGGCAAGGGATGGGTGTGCGGTTTGAGCCGCACCGAGAGGATCTCGGCGTGCACCAGCGCGTGGCCTACGGCATTGAGCCCGCTCGGGGATAGCTCCGTGGCGAATACTTCCGGTAGCGAATCCAGCATGGCGGCTGGTCGCTACGTAGGCCCACGGGTCAGGTCCGCTACGCGGCCCGCGAATAATCCGCGCTAGTGCCCCTTCCCGGAACGGTTCTCCGGGCAGGGGTACTAACCGCTGACTCGCGCGCACCCCACCGCGCCGAGCGCGTGGAGCTGGGCCGCTTCCTTGAGGACGTCGAAGCTCTCGCGCAGATCGTCCACGATCAAGTTCAGGTCGGGGATTGCGT
>CAYNOM010001332.1:0-1816 GCA_964398415.1 uncultured Polyangiales bacterium
GTGCGCGCGCATCGAGAGCTCGAGAGCACGCTTGGCTGCCATGTGGCACGGCGGCAGCGCAGAAACGCACAGGTGAGGCATTAAATCCCACCGCGCGATTTGAATGGACCAACCTCGTTTGATGCTCCTAGGGTTCGTCACGGGGGTGGATATGGGCTTCGTAAAACTAGCGAGTCCACGTGTCTTGCTCTTGGAGGACGACGGCGCGCTCGAGCAGCGTATGAGTCACGCGCTGGAGTCGGAGCTACCAAACGTCGAGGTCGAGCACACCGAAGATGCCGACGCGGCGTTGACGATGCTGCGCAGCCGCAGCTTTCGCGTGCTCGTCACCGAAGCACAGAGCGATGCGATCGATGGTCTCGCGGTCGCAAACTGTGTGCGTCACGAGCGGCCGCACTTACCGTTGGTCTTTCTCGTCGACGAAAAGTCTGATGCATCTCGAGCACGCGTCACGGCGCTCAGCGACACGCACGTGCTCGACAAACCGCCGCCACTCGAGCGACTCGTCAGCCTCGTGGCGCGTCTGCTCGGAACCTCGCGCGGCTTCTGGGGTCAGCTGTCCTTTCGTGAGCCCATCGAGCTCGTGCAACTCGTCGCGTCCAGCATGCCGACGGGCGCACTGCATCTGCGGGCAATCGAGGGAACCGGCACGATTTGGCTCGAAGATGGCATGATCGTGCATGCGTCGTGCGAGGGCGAGCTGGGCGAACAGGCGTTTCTACGCATGCTCGCCTTCACCAGCGGAGGCTTCAGCACCGATCCCGAGGTCATCGCCGAACAGAGATCGATCTTTGCGACGACACCTCAGCTCTTACTCGAGGGCGCCCAGCTTCTCGATGAGCGCGCGCGGGGCCTTTCACTCGAGCGCAGTGGTCCGCTGCCGATTCTGCGTGGCGCGGCCGAGCACTTCGAGCGCGGTCTGACTGCCGTGCAGCACAAGCGCTACGAGGAAGCGCTGCCCGAGTGGGAGCGAGCGGCGCACCTCGAGCCGCACAACAAGACATACCAACACAACCTGAGGAGGCTGCAGCAACTTCTCGAAGTCGTCAGAGCGCACAAAGCCTGAGGAGGAGACCATGACGATTCACAGCATCGGTGTGAGTGAGTCACACGTCACAACCAGAAGCGAGCGCATCGCAGATGTGTTGCGCGCCCTTCGCCAGTCGACGCCCGAGATCATCGGCGCGACCGTGGTGAGCTCCGAGGGCTTCATCGTCGCTTCGCAGCTACCGAACGACATCGACGAAGACGTCATCGGGGGCATGGCTGCCTCGCTGCTCGGCGTCAGCGAGCGCATCTCGACGGACCTGATGGACTCGCAGATGGAGCAGACCTACGTGCGAGCCGCCAAAGGGTACATCGTCGTCAACGCGTGCGGAGACGACGCCATGGTGGTTCTGCTCGTGGGACGAGAGGCCAAGCTCGGTCTCGTGTTTTTGGAGCTGAAGCGCACCGTGGTCGACCTGATGAGGTTGCTATGACTCCCACGATCATCAAGAGCGCGATGTTCGCTTGCCTCGGCCTTGGGACCCTCGACCTGGCCAGCCTCAACAGCGGCCTCTTTGCAGGCGTAGGTGGCGCGCCCTTGGGCGACGCTCACCTCGCCGAGCTTCGCGACGACTGCGCGGCCGCTCCCTTGCACACCATCGGTCCTGCCGCGAATCCACAGGCGCTCGAGCGCAGCGAGGCTCAGTCACGAGCGGTCCGTGAAGAGGCTCGGTCACCAAACACCCGTGAAGGAGAGAAGGCCCCCGTTGCGACTGTCGATTTCGCGCCGGGTGAAATCTCGCTGGACGGCTTGGACGAGCTCGCCCTC
>CAYNOM010001333.1:0-494 GCA_964398415.1 uncultured Polyangiales bacterium
GCCTCCGCCGCGGCGAGCTCGAACTCACCGCGGAACACGGAGCACTGAGAGAGCACGGCGCGCTCAGCGGTCGACAGTGCGTCCCACGATGCCCGTATCGTCGTGCGCAGCGTGCGACCTTGGGACGTCGAGCTCGACTTGAGCAGGTCTAGGCCCTTGGGCAGTCTCTCGAGCAAGCCGCGAGGCGTGAGCAGAGACAGACGGCGGGCCGCGAGCTCGATCGCCAGAGGCATCCCGTCGAGCTGCTCGACCAGGGCGGCGATGACGTTCGCATCCTCGTCGCGCATCCGGTAGCCATGCGCCCGCAACAGCAAAAGCTGCACCGCATCGCTGCGCATGAGCCCCGCGTCGCCGACGTCGCGAGGCAAAGACAAGGGGCCGAGGCGCAACGAGGGCACTTGCTTTCCGCGCAGGGCGATGCGCGAGGTGACGACGACACGCGCCTCGAAGGCCTGGGTCGACAGAGACGACAACACGCCGGCACAGCTTCTGGC
>CAYNOM010001333.1:504-1815 GCA_964398415.1 uncultured Polyangiales bacterium
GATCGAAGCCATCGAGCACGAGCAGCAGAGGACCGTGACCAGCCAAGCCACGCGCGAGGCGTGCGCGGCGTGCTTCGCGCTGCTGCGAGTCGTCGGCGGATCCGTCACGGGGCGTCTCGGGAATCTGCAAGGCGAGCGAAAGCGCCGTGTCGAGCCCGTCCTCATCTTCGCACTGTGACAAGTCGAGCCAGAAGCATGGCCCTAGCTCCCAGCGTGTCTGGGCGTAGTGGCGCAAGAGGCGCGTCTTTCCGGCCCCTGGAGGCCCCAGGACCATCGCAACCCCGGGTACGTTCAGCAGTGCCTCCAGGGCGCGCAGCTCTGTGGCACGACCCACGAAGGGGGCATCCGAAGGGGTGGTGAGGCGAGCGTTCATGGGCCTGGCGGCTTGATCGAAACCGACAACTGATGCAGGAGGCTCAGTTGCGAGAGGATATCCATCATGAGTAGCAGTTTCGTCCGCCGGTGCATCGCGGCCTTCGGCGCGCTCTCGGTGACCGCCTGTAGCAGTGCCAGCCCGAGTGCCCTCGACAGCAGCGACGCGGGGGCTGACGCCGCGCTGCCGGTCGTCGATGCGGACAGTGGGCCCGAGGCCACGGGCGTGCACATCCAGGTGGTCAGTGCACAGACCGGGTTACCGGTGCGCGATGCAACAGTCGTGGCCGACGAGCGCATGGGCACGACCGATGCTGCTGGCGAAGTCACCATCGCGGCCGGCAGCGTCACGCGCCTGGAGGTCCAAGCGAATGGCTTCGTGCCGACCACGTGGATCTCCGCGCCCGGACGCGAGCTGCTCGTTCGTCTCGCACCTGCAGCAACGCCCACGACCCAGCGTCAACGGCTGAGGGGTTCGTTGAAGGTGCTCGAAACGCTCGAGGCCCCCGACGCGGGGCACGTGTGGCGGGCCCATATCTTTCATACGTTCGCCCTGGATCTGGCGGGCGTGGGCGACGGTCTGAAGCCGCGCGCCAACGAGACGGCAACCTGCGTGCGTGGCGCGACCGACACAGGCGCGTGCAGCTTCGAGATCGAGACTCACCCCGGTCAGCAGATCGTCTACGCCCTGCTGACCGACGTCGACACACGCGGCACCGAGCAGCTGGACGATGATATCGCGGCCCCCGCGGGGATCGCGGTTTCGTCCTTGATCGACGTGGCCCCAGACAGCACGACGGCCGACATCACGCTCACGCCGATCTCGAGCACAGCGCTGCAGGCAGCCAAGGTCGAGCTCGTGGAAAGTCCCCTCGGGGCTTCGGCCTTCGTGGTCGGCATCCCTGGTGTACGCCTCAAGGAGGGCGGTGGCGTGATGCT
>CAYNOM010001334.1:0-1814 GCA_964398415.1 uncultured Polyangiales bacterium
CCTCAGGGCACTGCTCGCCTTCGCTGCTGCAATCGAGCATGCAGCGAAAGATCTTGCTGCCGGGCTCCACGGTCACGCAGAAGGCCTCGTTGCGCGCGTAGACCTTGCTGTAGCCATCGCAGGCGGCGTTGAAGTTGCACAGGCCTCCTTGGGGCAGCCTGCGGCTTTCGTCCTTGCCGCGGCGTGGGCCGCAGTCGGCGCAGTCGGTGCCCCATTCACACTCGATGAATTGGGCATTGAAGATGTCCCCGTCGTCGCAGGCGCCATCAAAGGGGAAGCCGCAGGTGTTGAGGCACGTCACCTCCCCACAGTCGACATCCTCGCCGTCGAGACAGAAGTTCGGCTCGCTCGGACAGCCCGCGGCGCGGCGATCGTTGCACAAGCCCCGCACGCAGGCCTTCGGGTCTGGATTGGAGTCGCACGCAGCATGGCAGGCGTCGAGGACGCCCTGTTCGTCGCAGAGGCCCGGGTCGCAGCCCTTGCCGCAGTACTGCTCCTGCTGCCGGCAGAAGAGCTCGCACCTGGCCTTGCAGCTCTCGTCGAAGGTCGGGTCGTAACGGGTGCCCATCATCGCGTCGATGATCTCGCCGCCGCACTTGATCCAGTCCGGTGGCTTCACGCTGCCCGGCAGCACCTCGGGTACCTCGCAGAAGTCGACGCAGCTCATGGTGTCGGTGGTGCACAGCTCGCCCGGGTCGCAGCTCACGCACTCGAGCGGCGTGCCGTTGTTGCCGCCGTCTTCGCCGCCGTTGTTGCCGCCGCCGTCGCTGCCGTTGTTGCCACCGCCGCTGTCCCCGGAGGGCTCCGCACATTTGCCGGCGACCACCACCAGGTTGAAGTCGCATGCGCCATTGATGGGCGCACCGCCCTTGCAACCGGGCTCACCCAGCTCGCAGCTTCTCACTTCGGTGCATGCGGACGCGGACAGGGCTGAGGCGATGGCCAAGCCGGCCCACAACAAATGCTTCTGCATGTGATTCGATCTCCCCACGCTCAGAACTTGAAGCGACACGTCGCGCTCGCGAAACCGACCCCGCATTGCGTGCGCGCGAGCTCGTCTTCGTCCTCACCTCGACGCAGGGCGTTCCAGACGATCAGCGCCGTGCCGCCCGCGAGCAAGGAGATTCCGCCCACGTAACCAACGATGCTCTGGGTGCGGGCGCTGTCCGACTCGCCGGGATCGGGACAGTAGGCGTCTTTGTCGCAGTCGACGACCTCACCGCCGCGCACCACGCCGTAGACCAAGCCGGCGATGCCCGCGGCAGCCAGCGAGCCGCCCACCGCATACCAGAGCATCTTGTTCGAGCCCGCGCCGTCGCTGTCGACGCGCACGCTCGCGCCCTGGCTCGTGGGCTCGGAAGCGCTTTGCGTCGCTGCGCCCGTCGGCTCCGAGTCGGGGATCGTCACCTCGACGACCTGCCCCGCGGGCACGACCACGCTCGTGCGAAATTCGGGGCGATCGCTCCAGCGCACGATCAGCGTGTGGCTGCCCGGTGCGAGCTGGATCTTGTCGGGGCGTGGGGTTCTGCCCCAGTCCTTGTCGTCGACCAGGATCTGCCCGCCCTCGGCGCCGCCGTTCACCATGACGCCCGTCTTCGCGAAGCGCTGCTGCAGCGCCGACAAGCGCGCGTTGGCATCGGAGTACATGGGGTCGTCGGGATCGCCCGAGTCGAGAAACAGGCGCAGGGCTTCCATCGCCTTCTCGAGCTCGCCCAGCCGTTCGTAGGCCTGAGACAGATTGAACTGAATGCGCGGCCGCGGATCGACGGAGTAGGCCTGGTTCCACTCGCGAATGGCTTGGCTGTAGTTGCCGG
>CAYNOM010001335.1:0-1814 GCA_964398415.1 uncultured Polyangiales bacterium
TGCGGTCCATCCGGCTGCGGCAAGACATCAGCGGCTGAGGCTCTCGCAGCGGAATTGCAGCTGCCCTTTGTCTATGTCAGGTTCGACTCGGTGGTCTCGTCCCTCTTGGGAGAGACTGCGTCAAATCTAAGGAAGGTCTTCGACTACATCAGTCGAGGTCAGTGGGTTGTTCTGTTCGATGAGTTTGACGCCATTGGGCGCTCCCGCGACGACTCCACCGAGCACGGCGAGATCAAGCGTGTCGTCAACTCTTTCCTTCAGATCCTCGACAGCTTCAAGGGGAGGTAATCGCCGCGACCAATTTTGAGCAATCACTTGACGTCGCAATTTGGCGCCGATTCGACTCCGTCGTGCGGTTCGAGAAGCCTGGCACGAAGGAGCTTCGAGATTTATTCTCGCGACACCTGGGTTCGCAGCGAGTCTCCAAAGCCACGGTGGATCGCCTCACGCGTGCACTCAAAGGCTGCACGTTCGCCGACGCGGAACGCCTCTGCAATGACCTTAAGAAGACTGCCGTTCTCAAACGGCATGGCGAGCTGCTCTCTGAACCGCGCTGGGTTTCCCGGAGGCCATTTCATCAGGCAAGCACGAGCGCTTCCTGACTGACATTGTGGAGTATCTCGAATTCCGCCGGCGGGATGTCACCGAGCTCCTCGTGGAGACGGTCGAGGTTGTAGAAGCCGATCCAGTCGGCGGTCTCGTGCTCGGCCAACTCGAAGCTTGGGAATCGTCGTCCGGCGACGAACTCGGCCTTGTAGGTGCCAACGAATGTCTCGGCCATCGCGTTGTCGTACGCGTCGCCGCGGGAGCCGATGCTGGGCCGCAGGCCCAGCTCGATGAGTCGCTCGGTGTAGGCGATTGACGTGTACTGGCTACCCATGTCGTTGTGGGCGATGACGCCCTTGGGTGGCTTGCGTAGGCCGTGTGCCATCTCGAGGGCGTCCATGACCAGGTCGGTGCGCATGTGCGTGGCGATCTGCCAGCCGACGATGTAGCGGCTGTACACGTCGAGGATGAACGCCATGTACACGAACCCCTGCCAGGTCCGCACGTAGGTGAAATCCGCTACCCACTTCTCGTTCGGTGCGGTGGCCGTGAAGTCGCGATCGAGCAGATCCTCTGGCCGCTCTGCGGGCTCCTCACCGGGAACGGTGGTGCGGGGCTTTTTGCCGCGGCTGATGCCCTCCCAGCCGTTGATGCGCATCACCCGTCGAACGCGATCGCGCCCGACGTCGTCGACGCCTTCGCGTTTGAGCTGCACATGCGTCTTGCGAGCGCCGTAGGCCTTGCGGTGCCCTCGCCGCGCGTGCTGGATCTCATCGGCGAGCTGCGCGTCGCGCAGCGCGCGAGCCGACGGCTCGCGCTTGAGCCGGTCGTAGTGGGTGGAGACACCAACCCCGAGAACCTCACATGTGAGCTCGACCCCGCAATCGCGATGCGCCTCGATGAAGCGCGTCACTTGCGTCGGGTCGGGTCGAGCTCCGTCGCGAAATACACCGACGCGTCCTTGAGGATCTGGTTCGCCTTCTTCAGCCGCGCGTTCTCCCTGCGCAACTGCTTGAGCTCCTCAAGCTCCGCGGACGTCGGCTGCCCCGGGCGCTTGCCCATGTCAGCCTCCGCGCGCCGCACCCACACCCGCAGCGACTCAGCCTCCACGCCCAGGTCGCGAGCGACCTGCGCGATCGGCCGAGGCTTCTGCTCGAGAGCGAGCCGGACGGCTCGCTCCTTCAACTCATCCGAGTACTTGCGATTCGCCATGGTCCGGTCTTCCCTTCAAGCAATGCCATATGAATCGATCTTCCTTCCGCCCCATC
>CAYNOM010001336.1:0-1057 GCA_964398415.1 uncultured Polyangiales bacterium
GGGCAGGCGAGGTACGCGGTCAGCCCATGCGAGCCGCATGGCTTGTCGCGACGGCCCTGCTGCTGCACATGGCAGCCGTCTCCGCGGGATTTGCGATCGCGACGGGGGTGCGCGCCACGGCACCCCCATCCTGGCGGCGCCCTCTCGCCTTCTCTTCGCCGCTCCTTGCGGTCACGGGGCTGGTGCTCTTGCTGGGTTCCCAGATCATCCACGCGCGCGCGCCCCAAGCCTTCGCGGCATTCGCTCGTGACGTCATAGCGGGGCGGGGCATGCGGTTGCCCCTTGCTGCGATCGCCGTTCTCGTCGCCGCATTCGCCTTATTGGCTGTGTGCGAGCTTCGTGGCTACGACCGCCTCGACGCTGCGCCCTCGCGGGTCAAGCGCCGCGCAGGCCCGCTCACGGTCGCACGGGCCGAGTGGGACCTCGCTTGGCGAGAGGGCGGTCGCGGCTTCACGCTCGTGAACACTGTCTTCGCACTGGGGGTGCTCGGTGGTTCGGTCGCAGTGGCCTTCAACCCGAGGTCCATGCAGGCTTTCGTGCGCTTCCAGGTCGGATACGCGCTGATGATGGCCTATTGGGGCGCGATCTTCATGCTGAACCTCGCCAGCGCTGCGGCACGTCGCGACACGGGCGCGCGCGCCTTGCTTTCCCCATTGCCCCTCTCCCCGTTCGACACCCTCGCGGGCAAAGCATCCGCCTTGCGTCGGACCGCAGCTCCGCTGCTCCTGACATCGTTGCCAGTGGTCCTTGTCACGCTGTGGCATGCGCCCCTCGTAGGCGTCGAAGCTGCGGCGGGCATCGTGTGGCGGGTGCTGGCCACCACGCTCGCCCTGTGGGTCGTTGCGGATGCCGCGATTTCAATTGCCTTCCTCACCAACGGTCTCGGTCTTCCCGGCGTGGCGTCGATGGGCGCCTCCACGAGTTTCGCGGCCCAGCTACTCCTTCTGCCCGTGTTTGCGACGGCTGCGGCACCCAATGCGTTCTCGGGCTTCGTGGCGCTCGTCGGCGTGTTCGCGATCGCCGGAGAGGCGCGGCGCGCAGCCCAGAAGTGCGTTCG
>CAYNOM010001336.1:1067-1814 GCA_964398415.1 uncultured Polyangiales bacterium
GAAACCACGGTGTGGCGTGCCCTTCTCGCGCTCACCGCGTTCTTCGCAGTGCAGGCGCTCGGCGGGCAGATCCTCGCGTTCCTCGAGGCTCCGCTCGGGTTCGCCCTCCCCATGAATTACGTGGTGGCCAGCGTGGTCCTCGTGTTGCTCACCTGGAGCGGCCGGCGCGGACTTTCCGCGCTGCGCCTCTCGCCTCCGCAGGCAAGAGTGGCGGCGCTCCCCGTGGGCGTCATCGGCGGTGCGCTGTCCGCGGCCGTGGCGCTCGGCTTCATGCACCTTATCTCCCATCTCAACGAGGCCGCAGGAGTCGCGCTGCACACCGCTTCTTTCGCGCAGAGAGCCCTCCTGGGAGCCACCCTCGTGATCGCTGCTCCGATCGCCGAAGAGGTGTTTTTCCGGGGTTGGCTGCAGGATGCCATCGCGACAGAGCTTCCCTCATCACGCAAGCACTTGGCCTTCCTGGCCTCGGCGCTGGCCTTCGGCTTGGCCCACATTGGCGGCTACGCGGTCCCCCAGATCTTGCTCGGACTTGTCGCAGGCTTCCTCTACGCGTGGTCAGGCAGCCTGCTCCCGGGGATGCTCGCCCATGCCGCGCACAATGCCCTCGTGCTGCTGCTCTCATGACAAAGCGTCTAGGCCAAGGGCCACGAGCTGCCCCCCCCCCGATTCAACCCACAGAGGCCATCACTCAACGCTTGCGCGCGTGATGGCCGATGTCGCGTCTGAAGTGGGCGCCCTCGAAATGGA
>CAYNOM010001337.1:0-1813 GCA_964398415.1 uncultured Polyangiales bacterium
GTATCGAAGTGTCGCCAACCCGGCTGACGCTCAAGACCAGCGCGCCGAGTGCCATGCTCGCGATCGCAAATCGCTCGGATCAGCCGCTGCGACTGGCTGTGCGCGTGATGGAGTGGAGCACCGATGCGACCGGAGCGACCCGTTTCGCGGCCACCAAAGATATCGTGTTCTTCCCTTCCATGCTGACGCTCAACCCGGGCGAATCACGCAACGTGCGCGTCGGCACTATGATGAAGGACCTCCCAGTCGAGAAGTCGTACAGGCTATTCGTCCGCGAGCTGCCGCGACTGGTGTCAGGCGCCGACCAGGGCGGAGCTCGAGTAGCCCTGCTCTCAGAGATCTCCGTGCCACTGTTCATAGCAGCGGCCTCGCCGAAGCCGAAGCCGGAAATCGCGCAGCTGAGCGTGCGCGACGGAATGGTGCGATTCTCGCTGAAGAACGCGGGCAACGCCCACTACATGCCCACGAAGCTGGCGCTGCGGGTCACGGGCGGGGCCAAGACCATCCACGACGAAGAACTCTCACCTTGGTACGTTCTGCCCGGGGGGGCCAAGGCCTACGAGGTAGCGCTGCCCTCGGAGGTCTGCGCAGCGGCGCAGTCCGTCGAGGTCGTGCTGGAATCGCCCTTCGGACCAGCTAAGGCACAGTTGCCAAGCATCACCTGCCAATCTTCGACTGCGCCGCCGGCGCCATGAAAATCAAGGGCAGGGGCGTGTTCTCGAAGCCATGCAGACCTCGGGCTCATTTGTTCGCGACGCTCGTGGGGCTATTCACGTGTTCGCTCGTTGCTCCACCACCGGCGAGCGCCATGAGCTGCACCATCGAAAGCATCACCGACCTCGCATTCGGGCGATACGTCGCTACCCAGAAGAAGGCGCTCGATGCGGTCGCGTTTCTCGTCTTTTCGTGCACCGACGTCGAAGGTGGCGACATGGTCGCGATCGAGCTTGGACGGAGTCAGACGGGTGATTTCTCGCCGCGGCAGATGATAGGGCCGGGAAGCCCCGTGCGGTACAATCTCTACTCGAATGCAGGCCGCACCCGAGTATGGGGTGACGGTTCAGCAGACACCGTCGACGTGCGCGTGCGTCCTCAGCGGGGACGCTCGACGAGCGTAGCCATCTACGGGCGCGTCCCTCCTGCCCAGCGCGTCACACCAGGCATCTATAGCGACACGATAGTCGTGACGCTCATGTTCTGATCGATTGTGTGCGCTATCAAAGCGGGTTTCCCGAACCACCACAGTCGAAGCTGATATCCGCCCTGATCGTGCGTTCGGTCGCCACGTCGCGCAGCTCGACCGCCACATCGGC
Organism: uncultured Polyangiales bacterium; assembly: GCA_964398415.1. Classification (GTDB taxonomy): domain Bacteria; phylum Myxococcota_A; class Polyangia; order Polyangiales; family DASUME01; genus DASUME01. The sequence continues at coordinate 1,314 of CAYNOM010001337.1, forward strand.
TTTCCAGAAGTCTTCGCTGAATGAAATGCGATCGCTGGGCAGACCGCGAGAGCTGTACACGCTATCGAGCGCACGTGTGAAACTGATCTCGGTCCCTCCCTGCCCTCCTTCGCTGCCATGCAGCACCTGCGCGCCAGCGACCCGATCGTGGGCGCTGAGCACGACGGCCCCCTGGGGCAAGCACAGCTCGAAGTAGAGCCCCTGGCCCGCCTTGATGCCGAGCTTGGGCGCATCCTCGTTGAACATGGGCCCGCACAGACACGGCACGTCCTTCAGGTCGACATCGAGGCCGACCCCCTTGCCCCCCCTCAGCTTCACGTGCGCCTTGCCGGCGCGCCGCATCGGCTGAGGCTTCGTGGTGTCGAGAGTGCAAGCACCCACCGCCACCTTGCCGGGTGGAGGTTTCTTCGCATCCGCCTTGCAGGCCGAGAGCGACGGCACGGAGAGCGCGAAGAGAAGGACGATCGATGGCTTCATGTCGTGCAGGATCGTGCTGGATG
>CAYNOM010001338.1:0-1808 GCA_964398415.1 uncultured Polyangiales bacterium
CGACGGGCAGACCGCCCTCGCGGGCGATGTCGAGGGTCCAGGTGCTGTGCTGATTCCAGAAAGCCCGCATCGGCATCTGAGGGTCGAGGTCGAGCGCTGCGAACTTGCGTGTGCGCTCCTCGGCGTCGGCTGGAAAGTACCTGGCAAGGAACCGTTCCACCGACTGCTGGTCGTCGCGCACGCCCTCCACGCCGAACATCTCCACGATCAGGCGCTGGCCGTCGGCGTCGGCATGGAGCGGCCCGCTCTTGCCCACGTCTGCGAAGAGGCTGCCCAAGACCACGGTCTTGCGCTCGACCTGCGTGAAGCGCGCGCCCGGCCTATTCTCCTCGTAATAGGCGAAGATGGCGCTGGCCATCCCCACGATGCGCACGCCGTCCTCGATAGTTTCGGTGAGCTCCGCGAGTAGCCTGAGGCGCGCGCGCAGCGAGGGACGCAGCGCCTCGAACGCTAGACCGACCTCACTACAGAGAGCAGACACGCGCGCGAGCTTCTGGTCCGAAGAGAGCATGAAAAGCATCGTAGTCAACCGAGCAGCAACTAGCCAAAGCCTGCGAGCCGAACCCGCAAAGCTCCGCACGCCGAACCTACGCTGCCTAACGCAGACCAGGCCGCGCCGCTCCCAACCGCCCAGCTCGCAAGCCACCCCCCAGCGCCCGTGAGCTCTGGACGCACATGCACACGCCACGGCTCTCGCGTATTGGCCACGACTGTGGTGTCCTTCCGGCACGCGTGCGTGAGCGACGGTGGTCGCCACGGCAAACTCAGGCGGGGCGCAGCGTGCAGGGGCAACGGCCAGCGGGGCTCGCCGTCATTGGTCGCGTTTTGACGGCCGGCGCTGGGGCCGTGCTGGAGGCGCTCAGGCGAGTGCGTGTTGTTCACCGCGGCGCGCGAGGCTCGATAGGTCCACGGCAGCCAGTCGGCGGGGGCCTGGGCGACGGCCTTTTCGTGGCGCAGCACGGCGGTCAGGAAATCTAAGGTCTTTTCTCCGCGTAGCTCGGCGGTGTGGATGAGCGACATGAACATGTCGCCGATCTCCGCGCCCCGCTCGCTGCGGTAGAAGAGGGAGTTGCGCCGATGGCGGATGGCCATCTGTTGTCCAGCGGGGCGCCTGGTTTTCGCAGGAACAAGGTGAGCTTGTCCCAGCGCTTGAGCATGTACTTGTAGGCCTGGCCAAGACCCGAGTTGGGCTCCACGCGCTTGTCGTCGAGCTCACCCTGTATCCAGGTCTTGAGCCCTTCCATGATGGCTGGCTGTGCTGTTGATGAATGTGCAGTCGCTCAGCGGGCGAAAGATGCGCCTTCTTGCACTGCCCCTCGATGCGATAGACCTTGCGTAGCTCCTCGAGGACGTAGCGACACTCGGTGGGGAAGTTGACGACTTGGTCGACGATGCCGCGACGCGCGTGGGCGAGGCAGTTGGAGGCATCGACGGTGTGGCCCGCCGGCAGATTTCGCGAGTCGAGGCCGTCACACATCAGCGTCGGTGGCTAGGGTTCTCTGCGCGTGCCTCGAGCAAGGCGGCGAGGTTTTCACCCGCGTACTTGCGTCCTGTGCAGAACAGCACCGTGGGCTGCTCGGCCGTGATGGATACGATCGCCATTGTGAACAGGCCCACGCGCTCAGGGTCGGGAAAATCTGCGGCTCTCAGGAGCTTGGCACGACGCTCACCCATGAACGCGAGCAGCCGCGCGTAGGTGTCGTCGTTGTGAACGACCTCGCCCTGCGCAGCGTGTCGTTCGAGTTGCTCGAACACGGGCTCGAAGGCCGGCGAGGGCCCGCCACCACGTTTCGCAGCTGTTGAGGCCG
>CAYNOM010001339.1:0-1805 GCA_964398415.1 uncultured Polyangiales bacterium
GCGAGCGCCCCGTGCTCCTGGCCTCCGGGTGAAGCACCTTGCCGCAGGTGGCTGCGTGCGCGACACCTGAGGTCACGGGGCCAACTTGGCGGAGTTCCTGCTCGAGCTACTCTTGGAAATCGTGGGTGAGCCGCTCCTCGCCGGCATCGCCCGCGCGCTCGCAGCCACATTGCCGAGTCGCTGGCGGCAGAGCCCATGGCTCGCGGGGCTGGGATACGTGTTGCTGGGACTCCTCTTGAGCGGTTTCAGCGTCTGGCTCGTGCCGCACCACCTCATCAAGAGCCCGATACTGCGCGCCGCCAACTTCGTGCTGTCGCCCATCTTGTGCGGGCTCACGCTGTCGCTGGTTGGGCTTGTGCGTCGACGACGCGGGTGGGCGCCGTCGCTCATGGACGGGTTTCGCTACGGCGTGCTGTTTGGGCTGACGGTGCAGCTGGTGCGGGTGGTGGCGATCCCATGAACGACGCCGAGCGTCGGCAAGGTGCCGCTTGAGACAGGGGCAACTCGAGAGCGCCGAGCTCGCCTTCCGACACGCGCTCGCAGTTCGTCAAGTCATCCCCAGGCGCTTGCTGGTCTCGCCCGGCTGTACCTTGCGAAGGGCGACATCGATCGCGCCAGAGCGTTCGCGCAGGCTGCTGTGGATCGGGCACCGTACCACCCGGCGGGGGGCACTGTGTCCGCGCTCACGTTTGTTCGAGCTATGGCCTTCCGGGCGTGGATCTGACAAACCTGCAGCCGTATGCGCATGCCTGACACCCTCGCGTCCCTGGCCGACTACGGCATCATCGAGGCCGTGTTGCGCCCGCTGATGAGCGGCAAAGAGGCCCAGATCTTCCTGGTGCGCTCGGGCGGCGAGTACCGCGTCGCCAAGGTCTACAAAGAGGCGCAGAACCGCACGTTCAAGAATCGCGCGGAGTACGTCGAAGGTCGCAAGGTCCGGAACAGCCGCGATCAGCGCGCCATGGGCAAGGGCTCGCGCCATGGGCGCGCGCAGGCGGAAGCGGCGTGGCGCACGACCGAGGTCGAGGTGATCTACCGCTTGCGGGACGCGGGCGTGCGTGTGCCGACCCCGTACCACTTCATCGATGGCGTGCTCGTGATGGAGATGATCACCGACGAGCACGGCGATCCGGCACCCCGCCTCGGCGACGTGACCCTCGACCTCGACGCCGCGCAGGCCGTGTTCGACCGCTTGCTCGCGCAGGTGGTGCGCATGTTGGCCGCTGGCGTCGTGCACGGCGATCTCTCGGACTTCAACGTGCTCATGGGCCTGGATGGCCCCGTCATCATCGACTTCCCGCAGGCGGTCGATGCGTCGAGCAACCAGAACGCGCGCAAGCTCTTGATCCGCGACGTCGACAACCTGCACCGGTTCATGGCGCGTCATGCGCCCGAGCGTAAGGCGCTGCCGTATGCACAAGAGATGTGGGCGCTCTACGAGCGCGGCGAGCTCACGCCCGACACGAAGCTCACTGGGCGCCACCAAGCCTCGGAGCGCAAGGTGACCACGGATGCGGTGCTCGGGTTGATCAGCGATGCCGCGCGCGATGAGCGCAGGAGGCGCGAGAGCCTCGGGCTCAGCGTGCGTGGCACCCTCGAGGTCGAACGTGTCCCGCGCTCCGTGGCGAGCGAGAGCCCGCCGCGTGCCTCCTCCAAATACGCACAGAAGCGCGCGGCGCAGCTTGCAGCCGCCAACGCGCAGAGGCTTGCGGAAGCAAGCACCACGGCGGCTCGGCGCAACGCGCAGCGCGAGGCGCTTTCGAGAGCGGCACAAGAGCCGCCCCGTGAACGCAACGCGGGCCCAG
>CAYNOM010001340.1:0-1799 GCA_964398415.1 uncultured Polyangiales bacterium
GTATGCGATTGGCCGGGAGCAGTCTGGTCGAACAGCGTGCGCGGGTAGATGGTCGCCTTGCATCGCCGGTACGTTCCGGCGCGCTAGGAAGGCGAGATGAGTCAGGTACGTCGGTCGCGTGAGGAGTGGGTACGTTTGGTGGCAGAGCAGGCGCGGTCAGGTCAGTCTGTCCGCGAATTCGCTCGGCGTAAGGGGCTTCATCCAGGGACCCTGAGTTGGTGGAGGTCGCAGCTGGGCAGTCCCTCGTCATCTGCCAGCTTCGCGATGGTCGAGTTGGTGGAGCCAGCTCGACCGTCAGCGGTTCGGCTCGGGGTCGAGCTCGCGTCGGGGGCGCGACTCTCGCTCGAGGTCGACGCGGACGGCGCGGCACTCGATGTCGTATTGGCGGCTCTCGCGAGGGTCTCGTGATTGGGCTTCCGGCATCTGTACGGGTCTACTTGTGCATGGACGCGGTCGACCTGCGCAAAGGCCCCGACGGATTGTCGATGATGGTGACCCGTGTCTTTGCGGAGGCGCCGCTTTCGGGGCACCTGTTCGTGTTCCTCTCGAAGCGGTCCGACCGGGTCAAGATTCTTTGGTGGGAGCGTGGCGGGTACGTCGTGTACTACAAGCGTCTGGAGCGTGGTCGCTTCCAACGTCCGGAGGCGCCAGTCGCTGCGACCAGAGTGCAGCTCACAGCGGCCGAGCTGGGCGCGCTACTCGAGGGTATCGACCTCTCGAAGGCCCGTCGGACCAAGCTCTGGGAGCCGGGTGTACGAAAGGGGATCGACACGCGCGCCGCGATGTGATCCAAACTCCGCGATGGCGGAGCAACACCAATGTCAGTATCGCACGGAGGTCGAAGACCTGCGTGCCCAACTTGCAAAACTGATGGCGCGCATCGCAGAGCTCGAGCGCGCGTCGTCCGAGGCCAACAAGAAGGCGTTCAAGCCTTCGAGCGAGCGCAAGAAGCCGACGCCGAAGAACCCGGACGCGCGGCCCAAGAACGATGCTGAGGCGCAGGAGAAGCGCAAAGAGAATCGCGGCCAACGCGAGAATCTGCCTGCCGAAGTGGTCGACCACAAGGTTCCCGAGCCGGAGCGGGAGAGCTGCTCGACATGCGGTGGCAACGCATTTGTCAATCTCGCGAGCGATGTGAGCAGCGAGTATGAGTGGCGTCCTGGTCGCCTCGTGCGCAAGTTGCACCGGCGTGAGACGCGATGCTGTTCAAGTTGCCAGGCCATCACGCGGGCCCCTGCGCCACCGCGCGTCGTAGATGGCGGGCATTATGGGCCAGGCTTCATGGCCCGCCTCATCGTGCAGAAGTGCGCCGACTGTGTGCCGCTCTACCGGCAGGCCAAGGCCATCGGCCGTGAGGGTCTGCATATCGCGCCGTCGACACTCGTGGGCCTGTTCCATCGCGGGGCCGAGCTCATCGCACCCATCTATCGGCACATGCTCGACCTGGTTCCCAAGAGCCCAGTGGTCTACGCCGACGAGACCTCGCTCAAGATGCAGAAAGTCGAAAAGCTCGGCTACATCTGGACGTTTGCGACTCCCCAAGTCATCACCTACACCTTCAGTCCCGACCGCAGCGGCGACACGCCACGCGACACATTGGGCGAATCCGAAGGCGTCCTCATCGTCGATGGCTACACGGGCTACAACCACGTTACCCGACCCGGGCGGAGGCTGCGAGCAGGCTGCATCGCCCACGCTCGCCGCAAGTTCGTCGACATCGACGACGACAAGGCTCGCGCTATCGTCGAGCTCTTCGGTGAGGTCTTCCGCGTCGAGCGCGACGTCGTGAAGCTCGGACT
>CAYNOM010001341.1:0-1073 GCA_964398415.1 uncultured Polyangiales bacterium
GAGGAGCCAGAGAGACCTGGTCGAGGCGGTGGCCGTGATCAAGACCATCGGCGGTGCCTCTTTCGACAACTTCGATACCTACAGCTTGTCTGAGATCGTTCCTCCCAACGGTAAGGGCATTTGGGCGCATCCAGTGGGCTTCGGCTCGATGCCCACCTGGCTCCGTTCGTTGGACCTCAAAGGCGCCATCGTCCCGCGATTCGAATCTGCACTTAAATCGGTCCCCGTCACCTTGATTGGAGACAGGATGGCCTTCGACAGGAGCGATCAGGGGATCGGCTACTCGTTCACTTCTGGAGCTTGGTATCGCAGCTCCGCGGAGGGTGGAGACGTATCGGTATGGTGCGCGCCGGTGGTCGCCGACGGTTCGAGCGCGGTTGAACACCTGTGCGCCGGTACGCGCAGCCACGGCGCGCAGCCCAAGCCCCTGCACAGCTACTTCGATCCCACCTTTAACAACAACAGCCGCTACTCTGGCTTTGACTACCAATTCGTGAGTCCCAATCCCTTCGGACAGTTGCTTGAGGTCGAGAGCGAACCGGAGGACGTCGATACCGCTATCGTCGGCTCGCAGTACGGCTATTCCCACAGCAGCGTTGGATCGTCCGTTTCGTTGCACGGAGACCATGGGTTGAGTCCCGTCGTGGTGCTCTCCATGATCGCAGCCGCGACCTCACAAGCCGGAGGTCGCCCAGGCTGTGGAACGGTGCTCGCGAGCACGCCGACGATTCGCGGGCCCGAAGACTTTCCGCGCCTTAGTGCCATGCTCGAGTGCGCGGGACAGAGCGTCGAGGGACTGGTGCGCGACATGATGCTCGTGGGCATTCCGCGGCACGTCGCCGAGGTCGCCGCCCAGCCCGCCGGGGTTCAGAACGTCGTGCCTTCCCTGCGCGGCAAGATGGGAGAAGCGGTGGGAGGGCTCACCGGCTGGCTTGAATCCTATGTGGGCGCAACCACGACGGTGTCGCGCGCCATTCGCGACGTCGGCGTCGACTTCGACAAAGCGGCTGCGCAGCTCTCCATCAATGAATCGGAGGAGGACCTCGCGGGATACGGTATGCTCTCACGCATCT
>CAYNOM010001341.1:1083-1799 GCA_964398415.1 uncultured Polyangiales bacterium
GGCCGCGGCGGCCTGCGCGGCCAAAGTCTCCGAGGCGGCCAGCGTCGGGTTCTTCACCGGCCAGGGCGGTTCAGCGCTTGCGGTGTGCGCCGATGCCGCGGTGCAGATGGCCGTGGCGATCAAATCCAATGATGCGGAGCTCGACAAGCTCGGGGAGCAGCGGCGCCTCGTACTCTTGAACCTTGCCGAAAGCATTACGAATCGCATGGACTCCATCGACGATGCGCGCCGTGCGCTCGGCGAGGCCCACGCGAACGTCATGTCTACGCTGGCCCAGGTCGACAGTGTGCGGAACGAGGCCAAGCGAGAGGTCTCGAAGGCCCTCGGTCTAGAGAGCGACGAGTACGGTCGGGTCTTCCCGGTCAGCGCGGTCGTGCGTGCCCGCTACACCACGGCGAAGGTGCGCTACGAGCGCGCGCTCTTTCAGGCTCAGGAAGCCGCCTACCTCGCGCGTCGCGCATTCGAGCAGCGCGTGGGGCGTGACTTGAGTGAGATTCCGGACGACATGGCACTCGTCCAAGCGCCCTCCAAGTGGGTCAACAGCGTCTGCGCTACCACTGGCCTCAACTACGAACGCATCCGGAAGGGCAATACGACCGACGAAGCCGATCCGGCGAATTCCGGCCCATCTCAAGGTCCTAACTACGCAGGGAGTGACGAGTACGACTACGCCGATGGATTCATCGGGGACTACGTCACGAATTTGCGTCGTGTTC
>CAYNOM010001342.1:0-1797 GCA_964398415.1 uncultured Polyangiales bacterium
AATGCTGCCTGGGTCGAGGCCGAGCACGCGGCGTGCGCTCGCGACGCTGCCCGGGCTCGCGGAGGCGGCGGGCAGACCGATGGGAGCGCGCCGCGTACGCCTCACGACAGCTTGGCGAGGGCTTCTTCGGACGGCTCGAAGTCGCTGTAGACTTTCTGCACGTCGTCGTGGTCTTCGAGGGCGTCGACCAGGTTCATGGCCACTTCGGCATCGCGGCCGTCGACCGTCTTCGGCGTCTTCGGCAGCTTCGTCAGCTCGGCATTTTCGAACTTGATCGACGCGGCCTCGAGCGCATCGCGCACCGCGTCGAGCACGTCGACGGGCGTCGTGATCTGCCATTGCTCGTCTTCGAGGCTCACGTCCTCCGCGCCGGCGCCCACCGCGACCTCGAACAGCTGCTCCTCGGAAGCGGCTTCGGCCGCGAGCGTGATCAGACCCTTGTCGTCGAAGGCCCAGGCGGCCGAGCCCGAGGCCCCGAGCTGACCGTTGTGCTTGTCGAAGATCTTGCGCAGCTCGGCGGCCGTGCGATTGCGGTTGTCGGTGACGACCTCGGCCATGATCAGCGTGCCGCTCGGCCCGACGCCCTCGTAGAGCAGCTCCTCGTAGCTCACGCCTTCGAGCTCACCCGTGCCTTTCTTGATGGCGCGCGTGACGTTGTCGGCCGGCATGTTGTTGGCGCGTGCGAGGTCGAGGGCTCGCCGCAGGCGCGGGTTACCACTCGGATCGCCGCCTCCCATGCGCGCCGCCACCGTGATCTCTTTGATGACCTTGGTGAAGATCTTGCCGCGCTTGGCGTCGACCGCGCCCTTCTTGTGCTTGATGGTGGACCACTTGCTATGGCCGCTCATGAGCTTGGCTCCCTCGCTTTGGAACCGGCTCTATACCACCTCGCGGAGGGACCGTGCACGGCGCGATCGGTCGACGATGATTGCTCAGATCCGGGGGCGGCCCTAGCATCGCTGTCATGGCCTTCGAGGATCTGCTGTCCGGACGTCTCTCTGGTGCTCCCCTTGCGGCGGTGGCGCTCGCCCTGCGCAGGCCCGCCGTGGCGCGCGTGGGGCTCATGGTGCTGCGTCGCGATCTCGGTATCGATCGGCTGCGCGGGCTGCTCGATGGCCAGGAGGTGCTCGAGCCCGACATCGCGCCCCGGGCGGGGCGAGAGCCGCGCGCGCTCACCGAGCCTGCGGGCGCGCCCGAGCGCACGCCCTGGGTGACGAGCGCGGCCGCTTTCACCGAGGCCTATGCGCGTGGTGCGAGCCCCGAAGCGGTGCTGACGCGCCTGTATGCCGAGGCCGATCGCCTGGCGCAGCAAAGGCCGTGGCTCGGCTGTGTGTGGAGCCGTGACGAGCCCCAGGCGCGTAGAGAAGCGCAGGCGGCGCACGACCGCTACACGCGTGGTGAGCCCTTGGGACCGCTCGATGGTGTGCCCGTGCTCGTCAAGGAGCAGATCGCCGTGCGCGGATTGCCGCGGCGTCTCGGCGGCGAGTTGCCCGGGCCCGCGCCCATGGGCCGCGACGCGACGCTCGTGGCGCGCCTGCGTGCGGCGGGGGCCGTGATCGTGGGCCAGACGGCCATGACCGAGCTCGGCATGTCGCCCATCGGCATCAACCCCAAGCGGCCGCCCCTGCGTAATCCTCACCACGCCGACCGCACCGCAGGGGGCAGCTCCACGGGCGCGGGCATCGCGGTCTCGCTCGGCCTGTGTCCCGTGGCCGTGGGCGCAGACGGTGGCGGCTCGATCCGCATCCCCGCGGCGATGTGCGGCGTGTTCGGCCTCAAGCCCACCTACGGCCGGGT
>CAYNOM010001343.1:0-542 GCA_964398415.1 uncultured Polyangiales bacterium
TCCGAGCGTGGCAGCGCCCGCGGCTGCGGCGCCTACTGCGCCCCCGCCTGACTCGGCAGACGTGGTGTGGGATCAGGTCGACCTGCGCGATACGACCCCGTTGTGCGTATTTGGTCGCGCGGCCGATCGGCAACGCGCGGAACGTCCCCATCAGGTGCGTGGCCAAGCGCTGACCGCCAAGCAAGCCCTGTACTTGCAGGTCTGGTCCCCAGGCTGCTTGAGCGCATCCTGCGACGCGGACCCGAAGGTGGAGTGCTCTGTGGTGCGCAACGGCAACGAGCTCGTCGTCAGCAGTCGCTTTCGCGTTCGGCATGCGTCAAGCAGCGCTTGCACAGAGGACTGCAGGACGATCCGCGCAAGTTGCGACACGCCATTGCTATCCGCGGGTACATACCGCGTACGCCACGGCGAAAAGACGTTGGAGGTTACCTTGCCCGGTGAGCTCGAGCGTCCTTGTCTAGAGCACTGACCCCCTTGAGCAGTGGAAAGTGGAAGGCCTCGAAAAAGTGGACAGTGTCTTCGTTTGATCAGGCCGCCTGAAC
>CAYNOM010001343.1:552-1796 GCA_964398415.1 uncultured Polyangiales bacterium
GCTGACGTGCTCGTAGGCGATCGGACTGATGTATCCAAGCGCAGAATGCCTGCGCACGGGGTTGTAGAAGCCGATGAGGCCGGCTGCCGGCTGTCGGGCTTTGAGGGACCAAGGGACGGTTCTCGTTTTTTTGCTTTTCGAACGAGACCTTGCCTCCCATTCACGCCGCGAGTCGCGCCTGCACCAATACTCGGACGCCGAACACTTCAAAAGCAACCTGACTTCCGTCCTCTCTGTTTGCGCTCGTGGAATGCCCGCCGTCATTCGCACGCACCCCGACGCGTCTACGCCACCGCCGCCGCGAACTGCGCGAACAAGTCGCCCGGCAGCGGATGCTTCAAGCGCCACGTGATCGCCATCGGCTTCTCCCCGTGATGCTCGACGTAGGTAGCCGGCCCCAGGAACCAGAACGCGCGGTCGGCGTCGCGCAGCCGAGCGAACAGCAGTATCGTCCCACCCTGCTGCGCGTGGCGCTGGTAGCGCAGGCCGGTCTCGCTGTCGGCGCGGGTGATTCCCTGGCTCTCCCAGTGAATCAGCTCTCGCGAGATGGCGTAGTCGCGGTAGCGGGTGGTGGGCGAGAACGCGCCGCTCGTCTTGTCGAGCGTGAACGCGAAGAGGTCGGCGCGGTGCTTGACGAGGTAGCGGACGCCCGTCTGCCATGCCGCCACCTTGGCCCTCTCGCCATCGCCGAAGGCCGCGAGGATCTCGATGCGAGTGTAGCGGGCATGGACGGAGAGCGGCACTCCGGGATGCGTGTGAAGCGGCACGTGGGCGTGGTCGATGCGCTCGGCCAGCAGGGCTAGAAGCTCCGACGCCTCAGCCCGCACCTGAGGGTGCTGCCAGAGTAGTGGCCACGCGTCTTCAGGCGCTTGGTCCTTCCTGAAGACTTGATCGCCGAGCTGGGCCGCGAGCATACGCCCGTAGCGGCGTTCGCGATCAGTAAGGTCGCCCCAGTTCGGGCAGTGCGGCGCGTCCAGAAGCCGGCGATAGGCCTCGATGCGTGCCGCGTCATCCACGTGAAGCAGCCGCCCCACCCCACGCCTCAAGGGCCTTTCGTCGGGCCCCTCCTCACGCAGAGCCACGCCCGCGTCAGCGCACAAGTCGCTCCAGCCCTTGTCGGTGCTGTAGACGTCATCGAGGTCCAAGCCTGACTCGTCGAGGAAGTTGCGCAGTGTCGGCTCGGCCCCCGAGGCCACGAGCGAGCGGAGCTCTGCGACCTTCGCGCGCCAGTCGGACGGAATGGC
>CAYNOM010001344.1:0-1796 GCA_964398415.1 uncultured Polyangiales bacterium
TGTCAGTGGTTGGAGGCCGGTTGTCCACCGCGCTGCTTGTGAAGGGGGACGTTCCGGTCGGGCCGTCCGTCCCGCCGCTGTAGTAGTAATTGCCTCCGCTGGGCTGGTAGAAGGCGATCCCCTGCGGGTTTGTGTAGGTCACAGTGACCGTCGAACTTCCAGTCGTGATGGTGCCAGTGGCCTTGAAGCCGACGCCAGGATCCTGGTCGCTCCCGGTCCAGTCGGTCCAGAAGATCGGTGCCGCGGATGCTCCACCTGCGGCCATCGTCAGGGCCAGCAAAGTGGCCTTGAACATCTCAGATAAGGTCTTTTTCATCAGCTTGTCCCGGTTGTCTATCAGATTCGTCGAAGGTAACGCGCTTAGAGCGAGATCCATGCCTGCGACTGAAGCGAACTAGAAAATTCATATGAATCATCCACTTGCATGAGCCGACGTTGAGGCAAACGGCGTCAGCGTGGTACGACTGTTAAGTTTTTCGACATGAAAGCACCCTACTGCTTGAGACTAGTTGATCCCGGCTCTGCTGCCGACTTGAGGTGTCCAACCTGCGAGATCAACGAGAAGACGACTACGCTCGGATCGTCGACAGCGACGCGACTTTGGGGCTTTGGTCTGCCGGTGACGACGGCCTCAGCCTCAAGGCGTGTGGGATCCTTCTCGATGACTGGCTCCGCATGATCTGCGAACAAAATTGGGCCGTCAGTAAGCTGTCTAAAGTGAGCAACCGCATTTGGCCGACCGCCGGAGGCCACGAACGGCATCTTCGTAGATCCGAAACGTGAAGGATCGGGGCCAGGCGTCGGGCAGCTTCGGAGCGCGTCGATGGTCTGGTATGGGTAGCAATGCAAAGCTATGCATTGCGACCCCTATGCGTAGAGCTCAACTATGCGTAGTCCAGGCGCCGCGGGTCGCGCCACACGAGGAAGGCCACGCGGGAAGTCGGCGGCGATGCTCAGCATAGTTTCGGGTGCCCTCAGGTAGCGTCTCGCGCCCAAGGCAACGAACGCGAGAGCGAGGTGATGGCCGGCAGGTCCTTCGCCCCGTCGTCAGCGGCGGGGATGCGAGAGGGCACAGCAACGGTCGTCCTCGCCATCGCCGCCACGACCTGCGTTCCGGCGGCCGAAAACTATGCAGAGCGTGGGTCGACGGGTTACAAGGGGCAAGGTCGTCGAACTTTTCATAGTCAACTTCTATGCATAGGGGTCGACAGTGCCAGTTCAGCGCAAGTAGAGAGCGGTCGTTCTGCGAGACACCCCTTGTGACCCAGGCCCGCCGCTTACGGCCGCTCCAGGAGCAGCCGCAGGAACTCAACGTCGCTGAACCCAGAGCGCTCGCCGAGCAGCAGGCGACGGGTCTGGCGTACCGCGACCATCTGGCGCTCGGGCACGATGATCATGCGCTGCTTGCCCGCACCCGCGGCCATCCAGACCTGCGTCACGGGCAGCGCGTCGGCGCCACCCCGATAGAAGTCGGTGGCGTTCTCGGTCGTGCCCTCTAGCGGCACCGCAGCGCCCCGGGGTGGCTTGAGCCACCACGTCAGGCCGTAGCCCGGATGGGTAGTAGAGCCGATGAAGTTGTCGGCCAGGGCAGCCGCATCGACCCACTGCCGGCCGTTCCACTTTCCGCCCTGGCGCACAAATTCGCCGAACCGTGCCCAGTCGCGTGCCGTCATGGCCCCGCCGCCGCCCCAATCGGTGCCGTCGCGCGCAAACGGGGTCAGCTGCTTGAACTCGAGGGTGATGCCCAGGCCGTCCAGCACCCGGCGTCGGAGATAGGCCTCGTAGCTCTCGGTCTT
>CAYNOM010001345.1:0-1795 GCA_964398415.1 uncultured Polyangiales bacterium
CCTGCAGGGCAGCGGAGCGCTGACGCAGACCGGCATTGGCGGCGGAGACCGTCGCGCGCTCGCACGCCCTGTACACGTCGGAGTGGGCCCGCGCTTGAGCCTGCCGCTAGGCGGCGCGCTGTCCCTCGCCCTCGGCGCCACTTACGGTGCGTTGTGGGTTCAAGCCCAGGGGCGCGCGCAGCCGCCCCTCGGCAATCGCCGTGACCAAACGTGGTCGAGCATGGCCGTCGCCGCAGTGGGTGCGTCCTACCGTCTGGCCCCGGCCTGGGGCGTGCGCGGCGAAGCGTCGGCAGGTCGCGCGCTGCCGACGCTGCGCGTGGTGCTGGGTGACACCGAGCGTGAGCTGGCTGCATTCGCCCTCGGCCTCCATGCGGCGCTCGAGGCGACTTTCTGAACGTCAGTCACGGGCCCTTTCGATCTCCACTTGCTCTCACGGCGGCTACTCGGTGCGGAGCGTCCACCCGGGAGGGTAATCCCAACTGCAGGCGCGCGCGTCATTGGGAGCCCGTGCGCAGCGACGCGCGTAATAGCTGGCAGCAGTGAGCCTCACGTTGGTCGAGTCGAGCTGCCGGTACGTCGTGATGACTTGACCGTAGCGTCGCCCATCGGCTCCCGTGCACGCCGTGGGCTCACCGCCTTCGTACGCGCAACTGGCGCGGCTCTTGCCGCAATATCCAACCAAATAGTAAGGCATGGTCCAGAACGCGAGCTCCTCCGGATCGTAAGGCGAGTCAGGCGAGTTGTGCAGGACGTTGGTATAGCCCTCGGCCATGCGCGGGACGTGGGTGTCGCTACCCATGCAGACGTAGGCCACTGCGTTCTCGGCAAACAGATTTCCATAGAACGCCGCCTCCTGATCGGGGAAGAGGTGGCCTGCGCCGAGCTGTGGCATCTTCGGCGCTGACATCTCGATCTCCACGTTGCGCGCATCCCCGTTGGTCAGGGCCAACAAGCACGCGGTGATGCGTTCCTGACAGGTCCTTCCACAGTCGAGGTGTTTCCAGTGCGGGACGAGCCCGATCTGTCCCGGCAAGGTGACGAGCGCTCCGTCGTACTGCCGAACGCGAATGCTGTCCCCGGCGCGCAGCGCGCACTTGACGACGTACCTGGCGACCTCGACGCCCTCGGGATCCCTCATGAGCCCCGTCGTCCGGCTGAGCAGGCCGTCGGGCTCCCCCGTGCAGCTCACCCCGGGCACCTTACCGCTGCAGTCGATGGCCTTCCCACTCACCGTGGCCGCCCCCTCGTACGTCGACGCAAGACCGGTCAGGTACTCGAAGCCGTTCTTCAACCTCAGGCCATTCTTGAGCCTCAGGCCGTTGGTCGCCCTGAGACCGTTGACCTGGCTGCTGCCATTCACGGCACGCAGGCCGTTGATGAACCGCAGGCCGTTGATGAACCGCAGCGCCTTGTCCTCTCCGACCTCGTCGAGCTCCCGTTCCGAGAGCGTCGGCGCATCGCCCACGTCGGCCATGCATGCGCTCACCGTGCACGCCAGGGCGAGCGCGAACGCTCCCAAAGGCATCCTCGGTTGTCTGTGTGGGGGCTGTTGGGGAACGCGACTACAGGGCATGATACTTCCATGGGGTGAACGCTGCGGCGGGGCGTCTTGCCCGACTCACGATCGCGCAAAACGCCGGGATCATGGGTCCATGTACGGACGCGCAGCCGCCTTCACGAGCCCTGGTGCCTGAGACAGCCGCTGCGACGGGGCGCCTGGGCCACACGAGACAGTCGCTGTAGTGGCAGCGGTACCGACGTCCCGGCTCAACAAAGCGCGGAGATGTTGGCGAAC
>CAYNOM010001346.1:0-924 GCA_964398415.1 uncultured Polyangiales bacterium
AGTCACGCGCGCAGCTACTTCGAGATGGCGCCGCGATCCCTCGTCGCCCGCCTGACACCTTCGCTTGTCTGCGGTTTCGATACCTACGGTTTCCGCGACGACGGCAGCTTCCCAGACCTGTCTCGCATTTCTGCGAGCGACTTGCCTGGAACGGAGATCGTTATCGCGGGGGCGATCGCTCGCGAGATGAAGGCCGACGAGAAGAACCGCCTCGAAGGCGAGGGCGTTCGTCTCTTCGACAGTCCACAGGCGGCACTGCGTCAACTCGCCATCGATGGACTCGGTGCATGAGCACCGCGTCTCAGAATCGCACGCTGTTCATACGGCTTGATGCACCGTTTGCGGCGTTTCGCTGGCTGCAGGCCGGCGTGTACCGCGGAACCTTCCCGGTGATGCCCCCGTCTGCAGCCTGGGGCATTGCTCTGAACTTGGCCGGTATCGAGACCCGCGGCGACATCGGCGAGGTCGTAACCCCGGTCCGCGAGGATGCTCCGCACCTGGACATTGCGGTTGGCGTGGTGCGTCCCGGGGAGCGCTGCACTCTGTATCAGCAGCTCCATGGATATCCGGTAGGCAGCTCAGGGAAGGATCTGCAGGCGCTAGCCCACGGTCAGAAGTACTGGATCGCGCCGGCAAAGCGCGAGCTCCTCGTGGGTTTGATCTGGATCGTCGGTGTTCGCGGCGCATCCGAGATCGTCGATCGCATTCCGAAGGGGCTCGCGGGAGAGCTCGACGGAGCGAGGTATGGGCTTCCGTTCGCTGGTGACAATCAGCTTCTGTTCAGTCGCATCGACGTGGTCGATGTCGGCGTGCACGCCCGGTGGTACGTGCCCGTTGCTCCAGGCGAGAGTCCTCCAGACTCGACCCGGCTCACGACCGTAATCGACCGTGGTGATGCAAGCAGAACCAAAGCGCCGCGGTTCG
>CAYNOM010001346.1:934-1793 GCA_964398415.1 uncultured Polyangiales bacterium
CCTTCGACCGCATGGCTCGGTATCGGTCCGTCGGGCCCTTTAGCGATCACCTGATCATGGAAAGCGCGCTCGTCACCGTCGCCGGCCTGCTCTCGTCTACTGCGAGCAGTTCTTCTTTCTCGAAGATGGGAATCGGACTTTCGGCCCGTAGCTGGTGGTGTTTGGCTCACGGACACGGGCCAAGCCAAGCTGATCGAAGTGTTCGAGCGCCGCTGCCACGACGAGTGGCGCCATGACGTAGTGGGCTATTCGCTCAGCTACATGCGCATCGTCGAGCTCGAGACGCGCCTGCTCGAAAAAGAATGGCTCGGCGAAGGCGGGCTCTTTGCCCGTTTTCGGATCCGCTGATGTCCGCAGAAACGCGGCGCGGGCGACTCGTCTGCTACGACATCCGCGATCCGAAGCGCTACCGCAAGGTCTACAAGGTCATTCGCGGCGAAGGCGATCGCCTCCAGTACTCCGCCTTCCGTTGCCGTCTCGACGATCGCCAGGTCGAGGAGCTACCTTGGCGCGTGCTTCAGCAGATGGCGGCTGACGACTCCTTGCTCATTGTCGACCTATGTCCCTCATGCGCGGGCCGGGTGGTGAGCCGAAATCATCTCGAGGACTGAAAGGATCCCTCGTCAGAGTTTCGGATCCTGGGTCAGCCGACTGCGCAAGCACCCGAGGTCGTTCAAGGCTGAAAGGCCTCGAAGCGCTCGTAGGCATGGGCAATCGTAGAGAAATCGCTCGTTGACAGCAGAATCATGATCCTGAATTGTCGAAAAGCTGAGTGCTATCGCGAGCCTGGCGCTGCCCCGCGGGCGAGGGCGCTGACAGCGAGCGCGTCTCGTGCCACGGTGCATGATTCTGCTTCTAG
>CAYNOM010001347.1:0-1792 GCA_964398415.1 uncultured Polyangiales bacterium
AGCAGCCCGCAAGTGCAGTACCTCGGTGACGGTCAGCACTGTGCTGGGCAACCACCACAGCATGCTGACGGGCGAGGGAGCAAAGCTCATCGCCAAGGCCTTGGACAAAGCGCTGCAGCCCGAACCTTTGAAGCGCACCGTCGCCTATTGATGTGTTTGTAACCGTTCACGGGGTCACGCAGCCGCGAGCGTGACCGATTCGGGTCCCTGCGGGAGCAGAGAGGGTGGAGGGCGGCCGAGTAGGGCTGCAGTGCAGGCCGCCGTGAGGTAGTCGAGGACGTTGCTGTGCTGCTTGCGCAGGGTCGTCGCCGCCGTGAGGATGCGCTCGACGAATCGACTGCCCTCCACGCTGTTCGTGCCGAAGCTATTTTTGCGCCAGATGACAGCATGCCGGAGGTCGCGCTCGGCCTGGTTGTTCGTCGGCTCGACGCCTTCCACGTAGGCGAAGGTCCAAAGCGCCTCACGCAGCTTGAGAATCTCGGCGGACGTTCCGGCGACCTTTGGGTTTGGACACACCGCTGCCTCGTCGAGAAGCCGTTCGACTTCGCGCATCAAAGGACGCATCTTCCTCTGAAAGGTCGCTCGCCGGAGTGTGCCGTCGCGGGCTTGGTGCCACCACTCGAACATCACGAAAACTTCGGCCAGCAGCAGCTCGCCGATGCGTTTCGCCTCGCCGCCGCGCTCGGTGAAACCCTCGAACTCGCGGATGAGGTGCGCCCAGCACACCTGCCGTCGCAAGACGTCGACCCAGTTGTAGGCGCACCATCGGTCAGAGACGAGCGTCCCAGTGAAGCTCTCGCCGAGCATTTGCTTCGCTACGTCCTTGCCACGACTGCGCACGACGGTGAAGACGGCCACCCGCGAAGTGGTCGCCACCCACAACCAGGCGCGCGTCTTCGCCTCCCACCAGCCGGTCTCATCCTGATGGACCACCTTTGCGGCGCGGACGAATTCGCGGGCCTCCTCAACGGGTGCCGTCAGGGCCTCGCTCACCGTCTGCTCCAGATTCGAAACGGAGCCTAGGGCGAGCTGGAGGCCGAAGGCGTCCATGAGCAGGTCCTTGGTCTGCCGCTTCGACATCCGGAAGCGGCCTGTGCACAGCGCGATGAAGGCGGTCAATCTTGGACCGAAGCTGCCCTCGGGAACTCCCGGAGGGAGCGGCGCCGGCGACCAGTCTTCACAGCAGGGGCAGTAGCCGAACTGGAGCTGGTACTCCGTGACGTGCGGCTTGACCTTCGGTAGCTCGACCACCTGGTGCCGGCGAGCGTCCGGCGCGCCCCCCTTCCTCGCCAGCGGTGAGTTGCAGCGCGTGCAATGCCTCGCGGGGACGGCAACGAGCGAGTCCACCTGCTCGGGCGGGAGCAGAGCGCGCTTCACGCCCTTGCGCCCCGGCTGGCCACCCGGGCTTCGTCCCGACGGCTCCGATTTCCGAGGTGGTGTCCCTGGCGGGTCAGACGAGGGCGGCTTCGAGGAGTTGTGAGAGGTCTGCTTCAGGCGCGCTTTAAGCTCCTCTATCCTTGCGTCCTGCTCCGCAATCCGTCGGTCTTGCTCCTCGAGTCTCGCCATGAGCTTTGCCACCAGCGCCTCGAGCTGGGCGATTTTCAGGTCGCGGGTATCGACGGCGGACACGCCGCACAGACATCACGCAGCGGAAAAAAAGGCGATCCCACCACCTGTCACCCATGCAGTCGTCGTGATCGCCACTATGCGAACGCCTGATCACGGTGAACGGTTACCGCAGCTCGTGGCTCGCCACCTGAAGGAAGGTGTCGCGGGCCTGCACGGCCTGCTG
>CAYNOM010001348.1:0-1792 GCA_964398415.1 uncultured Polyangiales bacterium
CATGCGCTGCGCGAGGTGACAGCCCCCGTCATCTCCCAATAACTCGCCCTGCCACTACGCGGCCTCCTATTCGTGGCGGTCGACCCAGCTCGCGCGCGTCTCGCTCGCGCCCACGCTGGGTCTGCGTTCTTCAGCCACCAGGCTGAGCCGACCCGGCTTGGCGGGAGGCCCGAGCTCTTGCTCAACACATCAGCGCTTCGGCGTCCTGCCTTTCGCGCGGAGCTAACGTATCTCCGTCTCCGGCCCCGAGGGGAGCGGGATGCGCAAGGCACGCGCCTGAGATGATGCTTGCGCTGGGCGGCGGAGGAGGCCTCGACTTCAATCGCGCAGCAGCGTGGGATATCGACTTCGGTAGCGCGCGTAGGCTTTTCGCGCGACGCTCGGTCGCGTCCACACCTTCAGCTCGGTGAAAGCAAACGTCGCCACACCCTGAAGCGTCGCAGGCAGCGCATTGTCGTTGTATCCGAGGCCCAGCCCGAGGCCTACGGATAATCCCAGCGTGACGGCCAATGCGTGCATCCACACGGAGGTCTGGCGACGCGCCGCCCGATCGGCTCGCGTCAGTTGCTGCTCTCCGAAGCGAATACGATCCACGACAGACTCATCGCGCTCTCGAAGGCTGGACATGCTGACGCATGAACGCGTGCTGACGGCGGAAGAAGCGCTCACGAGGGCCACCCCCATCGCGTTCATGCCAATGCCGATCAGCGTCCCGGCACGCATCGCACGGCCGGCTTCGTCGCCTGCATCGATCGTGAACGCGTAAGCGGTCTGGCCCGCGAGCACAGCTCCCAAGCCGCTCAGCCAACTATACGTAAAGGCGCGCATGGGACGCTGCATCGCGCAAAGCTCATCGTAAAGCATCTGCTCGCGTTCGATGAGCGTTCCATCGAGGGGCGCCTCAACGACAGGTTCCTCGGCGCGCGCACTGCCCACGGCACCCGCCCAGAGGCCCAAGAGCAGCGCAAGGAGCAGACTCCGGGTTGAAGGCTTGCATGCCGCCACGAAAACCATTCCGGAATCATAGCGATCGCGAGCGTCGGCGCGAACAACGGTTGCCGCAAACGAACCGGGAGCGCAATCGAACCTGGACCGGGGTGGTTTGCGGCTGCGTACGCGAACGCTGGCGGCCAGATTCCCTGCACAGCAGCATAGGCGTCCTCGCGAGCGCTCCCTACCGCTTGACTGCATGCCAACCACGTCCGCCCACGCGCATCGCTGCACATGGTAAGGCCCTCGCTGATTCAAGATGCGCCCACGCCGACCATCCTGTCCGGCCAGCGCTAGCTATGGTGCCCGGCATCCACGACACCCTTCACGCGCCTATACTCCAGGAGCACCTTTTTGCGCACCGGCTGCGTGTTCCCCGAGCACGTCGCCCTGAGTGCCGATGGGCAGACGGTATTCGTCGTCGATTCGGGCCTCGATGCCCTGCCCTCGGTGGACCTCATCGATCGCGGCAACGGCGTCGGCCACCGCTCCCCCCACCCTCAGCCAACCGGGCCGATCAACACATCGGCGAGCTTTCGGCGCTGGTGGACGCCATCGCCGTAGAGCGCCTGATTGTGCTTGTTGCGCTTGAAGAACAGGTGCACATCGCACTCCCAGGTGAAACCGATGCCGCCGTGCAGCTGCACCGAGCGATCGGAGATGAAAGCCGCAGCGTCGCTGGCTGCGCTCTTCGCCATGCGCGCAAGCACGAGCGCCTGCTCGGGCTCGTGATCGATGGCGCAGGCTGCGTTGTAGAGGTGCGAGCGCGCGCGATCGATGTCCATCATGGCGTTGACGAGCG
>CAYNOM010001349.1:0-1790 GCA_964398415.1 uncultured Polyangiales bacterium
GGCCTTCTGCGCCCTACTCGCGCGCACGAAAGACCTCGGCAATCTCCACGGCTCCCACGATCTATTGGAAGACCAACGAGCGCTGGGCGCGATCGTGGCCCGCGAGCTCGCGCAGGGCACCTTCGTCGTGGTGCTCGGCGGCGGTCACGAGACGGCCTACGGCCATTTCCTCGGCTACGTAGGAGCGTGCCTGCCGCTGCACATCCAGAACGTGGACGCCCACACCGATGTGCGCGAGCTGATCGACGACCTCGGTCACTCGGGCTCGCCATTCAGGCAGGCCCTCGAGCATCCCTCGCGCATCTTGCGCAGCTATCGCGTGGATGGCCTACAGCCAAACCGGGTGGCGCGCACCCACCTCGACTACATCGCGCGACATGGGGGTCACGCCCGCTTCCGGGACGAGTTCGACTCCGAGGCGCTGTTCGCGCCGCGCGGCGACGCCACGATGGCCACATTCTGTCTGGACGCCGTCGATGCCGCCCATGCGCCGGGCGTGAGCGCACCGAGCACGAATGGCCTGTCGCCCGCAGAATGGCTCGCTGCCGCACGACGTGCGGGCCGTTGCCCCAGTGTCCGCTCCGTCGATGTCGTCGAGCTCTGCCCGCGCTTCGATCGCGATCGACAGACCGCCACGCTCGCCGCGCGAACCGTGTGGGAGACCTTACTCGGGTTATGCGAGCGGGCTTGCTGAGAGGGTAAGAAGCCCTTCCGAGGTGCAATCCTCGTTGACAGCGGCGCAGTGGGGGCAGCATGGTCAGGTCATGGAGATCGTGCTCCCAGCCCAGCTGCCGGTGCTCGTGCGCATCGTCGACGCGCTGTCCGATCCGAGCGCCACGGCTCGCACGGTAGCCCACACGCTCTCCCCCACACCCGAGCTGTCGCACTGTTTGGTGCGGCTCGCGAACACCTTCGGACGACGCGGCCGCGCGAGTAACATCGAAGAGGCGCTGTCGGAGCTCGGCCCACAGGCCGCCAAGCACCTCGTGTTTTGCCTCGGGGCCAAGAGGCAGCTGACGAGCCACAGCTCCAATGGCGTGCCGATCGAAGCGTTCTGGCTCGGCAGCTTGCGTCGCGCCGTGGCCTGCCACGTGATCGGCCGTGCGCTCGGCGAGGGCGCCGATCTGTCGCTGTTCGCCCTGGGCTTCTACCAAGACATGGCCCTGCTCCTGCGCGCACAGCAGGATCCGACTGCGGCACGCGTGCTGCGCTCGGTGGAGAGCACGGCGCGACGTCTTCATCGCGAGCGCAGCCGAGGAATCGCCCACGACGAGCTTGGCCTCACGCTCTGCATGCGGCTCGGCCTGCCGGCCAACATCGCGGTGCCGGTGCGCTATCACCACCAGCCCGAAGAGGCTCCTCTGGAGTTCCAGAGCTACGCTCGCATCGCCTGCGCCGCCGAGTCACTCGCCGATCTCGCGATCACCCACGAGCCCCTTTCTGTCTCGTCACGGGCCGAGCACGAGCTCGAGCAGCTCAACCTCGAGGGCATGCTGCCGAGCCTCTTCGATCAGCAGGGCGACCTGGTGGAAGACACCGCGGAAGCCTTTGGCATCGAAGCCGTGCCCGAGAAACGCTTCGTCGACGTGAAGCACGAGATCGACGTGCGAAGCAGCGGTGTGCAAGCGGCCGACTCTTCCCTGTTGCGCGAGCTGTCTGAGCTGCGCCGTCACAACGAGCTCCTCAAGGAGCGCATTCGGCGCATCAGCGGTGGCGTGATCGAGCTGCGCCCCGATCCGCGGAGTGAAGAGCTGCGGCTCGACCAGGAGGCCGAGCGTCAGAGCGGCTGA
>CAYNOM010001350.1:0-1789 GCA_964398415.1 uncultured Polyangiales bacterium
GAGCGCGAGCTGCCCCGTGATAATGCAGAGAACCCCGAGCACGCGCGTGATCGGCCACTTCAGATCTTCGACGACCGACGACACCGCGAGCGCGACGACCGGTGTACTGACCGCCACATAGCCTGCGGGGCCCGCTCCGATCTTGCCGAGCAAAGTGAAGAACGCGCTGAACGCGAGCACGGACCCGAAGAGGGCCAGGTAGAAGAGTGAGGCGACGTATCCCGTCGTCATCGAGAAGCCAAACTCTGCCGGTCCGAACGCGATGAAGAGCGTCGTCAGAAGACTCGCGTAGCCCATCCACAACGTGTTCGTCGTCATGACCGGCACGTTTTGTCGAGCGAAGCGCTGCGCCACCATGTTCGCGCACGATGCGGAGAACGCACCGAACAGTGCCGCCATGACCGAGGCGCCGCGTCCGGTGAACGTGAAATCGCGGACCTCGTCGAAAAAGACGAGGACGATGCCGACCATTCCGATCACACATGCCACCGCGAGAACAGGTGTCACGCGCGTGCCGAAGAAGAAGCGCGCGAGCACGAGATTGAAGAAGAGAATGCTCGCGCCTGCCACTGCGACGAGGCCCGAGGGCAAAGTTCCCTCGGCGAAATAGATGAGCTGGTAGTTCAGTGTGTAGAGCGCGCCGAGAAAGACGAACCAGCCGTGCTCGACGAGGGGAAGCACGCGCCAACTCCCTCGAGACCGCTGCCAGGTGTAGAGCACCGCGCTCGCGATGAAGAACCGGTAGGCGATGCTTGCGGCCGCGTCGACGTCACCGAGCTGAAACGTAATCGCGATCCAGGTCGTTCCCCAGATGGCGGTGCACGCGAGAAAGAGTTGCGCGGTCGACAACGCGAGCACCCGTGAGAGTGCGCCACGCTAGCAGCCCAGTGATAAATGGGCTGCATCTTGGAATGGGGGATCCGACGAGACTTGGCCTCGTCGGGGGACACAGATAGCCGCGGTCGTCGCAAAAAGGCTGGAATCACTCTGGTGGTCGGCTGGTTCTTACGACGTCAGATGCAGACTTCTGTTTCGCGACCCAATCCAACTGCACACGAGGAACACATGGACATTCATCTGCACACAGACAGCAACATCCATGGACAGGATTCGCTCGCCGCTCATGTGACACGGGTGGTCGAGGGTGCTCTCGACCGATTCTCGGACAAGATCACGCGGGTCGAAGTCCATCTCAGCGACGAAAACGGCGCGAAGAGCGGCCAGAGAGACAAGCGCTGCATGATCGAGGCGCGCGTGAAAGGTCTGCAGCCCGCCGCCGTAACGGAGTTCGCAGCCACCGTCGAAGCTGCGATCGATGGTGCCATCGCGAAGATGGAGCGGTCGCTGGAGACCACCATTGAACGTCGAAGCGATCGTCGCTGACACCCAGTGCTCCGCCCTCGCCGGCAAGTTCTGGGATTCGCCCGAGAGACAGGGCTTTCTTTTCACGACGGATGGCCGAGACTTCTCCAGAGTCGCCCTCACGCGGGCTGGCTACGCACGCGACTGTGCGCTCTGGCGGAGTACTCATGCCCCAACTCATCGCATTGCTCATGTTCGGCACCGTTGTCTTCGGTGCCGGCTGCCCAACGGCGCTCTCCTGCTCGTCTGACGCCGATTGTGGAGACGACGAACTTTGTGTCGACGCGCTCTGCGTCCCTGAGGAACCGGGCGATGGAGATGGCGATGGCGATGGAGATGGCGATGGAGACGGCGACGGCGATGGAGACGGCGATGGCGATGGCGATGGAGATGGAGATGGAGACGGAGACGGAGACGGCGACGGCGA
>CAYNOM010001351.1:119-1788 GCA_964398415.1 uncultured Polyangiales bacterium
GCGGGCTTCTCGGCCTTCGCGGGCTTCTCGGCCTTCGCGGGCTTCTCGGCCTTCGCGGGCTTCTCGGCCTTCGGCGGCTTAGAGGGCGCAGGAGGTGGCTCCTCGTCGCGTCGGGAGACCTTCAGCGCGGTCGGCAGGGGGCCCTCGACCGGGTCGGGCGGAGGGGGTCCGGAGGCCGCTGCCGCGTAGTCCGTGGCCGGAGGCGCTTCGTCCTCCTGGCCGAAGCTGGGCGCGTAGTCGTCCTCCTGATCGAGGCTCACGCCGCCCTCTCCGTCGGCCGATTCGATGAACGTGCCGGGGTCGTCGTCCTCTTCGTCGTCGCCCCAGTAGCCACGTTCGTCGAGTGGCTCGTCGTCATCACGCTCCTCAGCGTAATCGTCGGAGTACTCATCCTCACCGTCGAAATTGCCCGGTCGAGGACGTGGATCTCTCGGGTCGAGCCCACACTCGAAGGAGTCGTGCGCATCCAGGTCTGAAAGGCTCTCTGCCTCGGCTGCTTCCATGTCGAGTGCGACCGTCACACCCATCCTCCCTTGTTCCAACACCGGCGATCTCGCTCGGATGGGAGCACAAAGCGCGCTCCACCGAAAGTCTCTTGCATAGGCGCTCGCGCAAAAACACCCTCAGATCGACTGCTGCTTGTGCTTTTCGTGTCAGGGTTGCCCGCCCCGCGTGTCTTTGGGGCCCCCTCGGGAGATCGCCACGCCGTGTACGTCCCCCCTTTCGACATGCCTTTAGACGAGATCCGGCGCGAGCTCGACCGCCTCCGCGGCCCGCTGCGCATCGCCGTGCAGCGCTCGAAAAACCCGTTCAACGTGGGCGCGATCATCCGCGTCGCGCACTCGTTTCTGGTGCGCGAGATCATGCTCATCGGCGAGGAGCCCTACTACGAGCGCGCCTCCATGGGCATGGAGAAGTACGAAAACATCACGCTGCTCAAAGACGAAGCGGCCTTTGCCGAGCGGGTACGCACCGACGACCTGCGGGTGGTCGCGATCGAAAAAGACCACCCTCGGGTGCACGGGCTGTGGGACTTCGCGTTTCCCGAGGAGCGCTGCGTGCTCGTCTTCGGCAGCGAGAACGAGGGGGTGAGCCCCGACATTCTCGCGCTCGCGGAGGCCGTCGTGGCCATCCCCATGTACGGGATCAACCACAGCTACCCGGTCTCGGTGGCCGCAGGAATCACCATGGCCGAGTGGGCACGACGCCACTTCGGAGGGTCGCGTCTCATCGCGGTGCCGCGCGAGTCGTCACGGAGTTGAGCACGAGCCCTTGCGCGAGCGCGCTGCGTCACTAGAATCCGGCGCACTTCTGGTGGGTGTAGCTCAGTGGCAGAGCACTGGATTGTGGCTCCGGGTGTCGCGGGTTCAATTCCCGTCATCCACCCCAGACGAAGGCAGACGACCTCCCGGTCTTCTGCCATTGACAGTCAGAGAATCTCTAGTAAGTACCGGGCCGCTCGGTGAGGGCACCTCGGTGTCCCGCCGGACGACTCAAGCTGCGTTCGTAGCTCAGCTGGATAGAGCATCGGACTTCGAATCCGCAGGTCGCAGGTTCGAATCCTGCCGAGCGCGCCAAATCTTCCGGGTCATTAGCTCAATCGGTAGAGCAGCGGATTCTTAATCCGTTGGCTGTAGGTTCAAGTCCTACATGACCCACCCACGGAAGG
>CAYNOM010001352.1:0-1143 GCA_964398415.1 uncultured Polyangiales bacterium
TTTCGCAAGAAGCGCTAAACCGCGAGAGTGGTCGAAGCGACGTATCCAGACGCGAGCAACCAACGTAACCGCGTAGGTGATCGCTGCCGTCGTAGGCCGTCCGTGGAATATCTCTCTGGCCTCCTCTATACATCGGTGTTGTAGTGCCGCGGAGACCTTGGTGCGCAATCTGCTTTGTTTATCTCTCGGGCTGCTGGCAACGGCATGCTCGGTGAATATCTCCGAGCTACCTGCAGGAGTCGCCATCACGTGCCGGGATGACGGTGATTGCCCCGAAGGCCGGCGCTGCGAGGCGTCGTTCTCACTTTGCGTGCCCAGTCAGCCACAGGAGGGCATCGCCCCCGGCCTTATCGGCTCTGCGGTAGTACCGGCCGCCGGTTCCCCCGAAACGACGTTCTTGATTACCTTGCGAGCCCCCTCATCGTTGTTGGCGCTGCCACGCGTTCACATTGTCCTACACGACCAAATCCTGCCAATAGCGCCCGTCGATTCACGAAGAGATGTCGATGAAGTGATCGCGAGCTACGCTGCGACGTTGCCGCCAGAGAGCGTGGATGGTGACTACCCCCTGGAAGCGACTCTCATTGATGCGGACGGACGACTCTCGGAGCGCTTATCCGCGGGCTCGTTGCGTATCGATGGAACTCCACCGTCTCTTTTGGAGCCCGAGTGGGTGCTGGCATCGGGGGCCACGGCCGCGGGGCGCTCAGGGCGTGTGAGCGTCAGCGGCATGAGCGAGGTCGACGCGGTCCTGCACAACGCTGTGCTCGTCGATGGCGCAGGCGAGATGCTAGCGGATATTAGTGACCAAACATTTGTGAGCGCGGGGGCCGTTCAAGCCGTGTTGAGCCTGGCAGAATTCGAGCTGTCCGCGCACGACGACATACGTGTGCAACTCGTCGTGCGCGATGCCGTAGGCAACGTCTCCGAGCCGGCCCGGACTCCGCCGCTCATGCTCGATGACACGCCGCCGCACAACCCGCAGATTGTCGTCGTGGAGGAAACATTTTTGGGTCATGTGGACGTGCTCGCCACGGCCGATGGCGCCGTCTCCGTCTGGCTCGAGGGCGACGTAACAGAGGCCTCGAATACGTTTCGCTGGGTGCCCGTAAGCGAAAGTCATCGTCTCTTTCTCAGCGATGG
>CAYNOM010001352.1:1153-1788 GCA_964398415.1 uncultured Polyangiales bacterium
CGCGCGCGCTTTCGCGACCATGCGCTCAACGAGACGGACTTCGTCGAGGCGACGGTCGAAGTGGTGTCGGTGGTGGACACGGCGCCGCCGACGCCACTGTTTCCATACGATGGCGGAACAGTCGTTGGGATGCAGACCACCTTGGTGTGGACAGCTCGACAAGGTGCCAGTAGCTACACCGTCCATGTTGAAGACGCACTCACGCTGGAGCCGATCGAGGGCTCTCCTTTCTCTCTTACCGCGCCCTTAGGGTTAGCGCCGCCGACGTCCTTACCGCTCACCTTTCCCGACACGAAGACCTACCGCTGGCGGGTGAGCAGCGACATCGCTTCGCAAGGAGCCTATGGCGAGGCCTGGGTGCACGTGTTCGATGAGGCCGTGCTTACGTACTGCCCGCACGATGCGTCGTGTGACGGTGCGCTCGAGTTTGGCACCAAAAACTATCCGTACCAGAGCATCGCACGCGCTCTCGAACACGCGATCGCCGAGCCGGGGCTGACAGGGGTATGGGTGGCCAATCGAGGCTCCAACACGCCCTATGTCGAGCATATCGTGCTGCGCGGTGCGGTGAGTTTGGAGGGTGGCTATACAGCGAGCTTTGACCCAGCGGAGCGCGACACGACAGGGGGGGCCGT
>CAYNOM010001353.1:0-1787 GCA_964398415.1 uncultured Polyangiales bacterium
TCAGCGCGTTCTTCTTGCGGGGCCGGTTCAGCCGCAGGAGGCGCACCCCGCCATGCGTCTCTTCCAGGATCACGGGGTCTGCGCTGAGCTCAGTCGCGTTGCGGCTCATGCTGCGCTCGTCTGCTCTCGACTGCCGGTCAGGTCGGCGAGCAGCTCGAGTGCCTCCGGTCGTCGGCACATGACCGTCAGGCCGGTGGCGCCGCTGCCCTCCCACGCGGCGTAGCGCTCGCGGATGCGCTCGAGCGGCCCCACGAGCGCGCCCTCGTCGCAATACTCATCCGGCACGGCCGCGGTGGCTTCTTCCTTGCGGCCCGCTAGAAAGAGCTCCTGAATCTTCGCCGCCGCGTCCGGGTAGCCGCGGCGCACCATCGTGTCGTAGTGGAAGTTCTTGTCCTTGTGCCCCATGCCTCCGACGTAGAGCGCGATTTCGGGCTTGATGCGGTCGAGCGCGCTCTTCACGTCGTCGGTGACGACCACCGCTAGGTTCGGCTGGATCTCGAAGTCCTTCCACGACTTGCCGCCGCCGGCCCGCCGGAACCCCTCTTCGAGCAGGGGTCGGTAGTGGTCCATCATCTGCGGCACGAAGCCCAGCGGGAACCAGCCGTCCGCGATCTCTGCCGTCTGCCGCACGCTCGCGTCGTTGCCGGTGCCCAGCCAGATGGGGATGTCCGGGTTCATGTGCAGGATGGACTTGAGCGGCTTGCCGACGCCCAGCGCGCCCTCCCCGGTGTAAGGCAACGAGATCTCGCGACCCTCGTGCGTGACAGGCTCTTCGCGTTTGAAGATCTTCCGCATGATCGCGACGTAGTCCTGCAGCCGGTAGTAGGGCTTGCCCCAGGGCTGTCCGTACCAGCCTTCGACTATCTGCGGCCCGCTGACGCCCAGGCCCACGACGAAGCGATTGCCCCCGGCGAGCGCATCGATCGTCGCCGCCTGCATCGCCGCCATGGCCGGTGTGCGGCCAGCCAGCTGCATGATGCAGGTGCCGAGGCGGATGCGTTCGGTGACGGCCGCGAGGTAGGCCAGGGGTGAGGTCGCGTCCGAGCCGTAGGCCTCGGCGGTCCAGACCGAGTCGAAGCCGAGTCGCTCGGCCTGCTGGACCATCGCGACGGGCAGCTTCATCTTCGCCCCCGAGTATCCGAGCATGAGCCCGAGCTTCATGGCGACTCCGTGGGTCGCAGCCGCCCCTCGGGCTCGCTGACGCGCGCGAGGCCTTCCCCAAAGGGCGCGTCGCGCTTGCGAATGGCGTCGCGCAGGCCGTGCTCCTTCATGTCTTGCACGAACTCGGTGAGTCCTCGGGAGCGATGGGCGCGCGCGTCGTTTTCGGCGGCGAGGCGCTGCAGCGTCTGGGCGCCCATCAGCTCGAGTCCAAGGTTTGTGATGCGCTTGTTGGCCGCCAGCAGATCGGTGTCGATGAGCGCGAGGCGGTCCGCTAGGCCCTCCACTTCGGCCTCGAGCAGCTCGGCCGGCACGGACTTCATCACGAGCCCGATCTTGGCCGCGTCCGCCCCGAGGATGGAGTCGCCCGTGAGCTGCAGGCGCTTCGTCCACTGCGGGCCGCAGTGGTAGAGCCAGAGGTTGATGGGCAGCGCCCCGTTGGAGCGCGCGGCTGGGAACCCGATCTGGGCGTCGTCGGCCGCGATGACCATGTCGCACGCCAGCGCCAGACCCGTGCCTCCGGCCAGACAGTAGCCGTGGACCTGGGCGATGGACGGCTTGTGCATCTCCCAGAGAGCCCAGTTCTTCCGGTTGGCGTTCTCGATATGCCAGATGTCGTCGTCGTGGCT
>CAYNOM010001354.1:0-1786 GCA_964398415.1 uncultured Polyangiales bacterium
CTGTTTGAGCGAGGGGCGCTTCGGAAGCCGTCGCTGCAATGCCAGCGACTTCATCACCAAGTCGTACTTCGTGTCCTCCAGCAATGCCGTGATCGCGCTGGCCAGCGATCTTCCGCCCGCCGCGTATGGACGCGCTCAGGCGCTGACCACGTTCCCGACTGACGAGCCGATTTATCTCGTGCGGCGGATGCCCGGACGTCCGCCGGGAGTCTTGTGTATCCGCGGGCCAGCGGCCAGCAGGGCAGCCGAAGGATCTCGGAGGGGCCCGTTCTCACGCCCTGGCTCGCGGAGTCGCTCACAGCGGCACTCGCTGCAGACCCGACCGATCCGACGCAAGCGCTCATGAGCTGCAGCGGTCTGCCCACCAACGTCATCCCGTCGCGCGTGAAGCTCGAAGACGAGCTGTCTTCCAGTGTCAGCAGGGAGGACGGCGTGGACGACAGCTTCGAGTACTACCTCGCCGAGGCGCGCGCCGCCGCGCAGCGAGCCGACGAGCTGGGAGCACAGCTCCTCACCCAGGGCCTTGAGATGGATCAGCGGGCCGAGGCCGCCGTCGAGGAGCTGGAGCAGCTCTGCGGAGGTACGGTCAACGTGGGGCTCTTGCGCGACTACGCATGCTCGCTCGACGGGGCGCAGCGCTGCGACCTCGCAGGGCTGCTCAAGAAGCAGGTGGCCGACCTGCCTTCAGCGCTGCGTAGCGAGCTCGGAGGCGTGCGCAACTGTCTCGGCGTCGGGCCGGTAGACGCCCCCAAGTGGGTCGCCGTGGGCGACCAGACGCTGTGCGCGTGGCGCTACAAGGACACGAGCGGCAAATACGACATCTGCACGCCCTGCCCTGATCCGGGGTCTTGCCCAGATCGCTGTCCGCTCAACCCGCAGCCGCAAGACTGCGTGAAGGCGCTCGCCAAGTACCCGATGGTGGAGCCCGTGGTCATCGATGAGACGCTCGATCTCTCGGTCACCCAGTTCGATGCGGCGCCGGTGCCGAGCGCGGTGCCGGCCTGGCTCTACGCGAGGTGGCTCGCGCTCGACCCCTCTCACGGCGCGGTGCCGATGGAGAAGCTCTTTGAGCGCTTCACGCAGGGCAGCAGCAGCGATGGCGGCCCCTTTGCCCGCGCCGGGGTGCAGCTCGCGAGCACGAGCTCATTACGCCGCGACTGGGCCTCGGAGTACCGCATTCGCCGCCTCGCCGACTCGATCGGTTTCAGCGAGGATTTCGAGGGACGCCTGAAGATGACCCTCAACGGCGCCACCTGGTTCGACGTCGACCGGACGTACGAGCGCACCCGAAACATGCAGCAGGACGACGAGCGCTGGCCATGCAAGGCCATCGACGACGACATGGCCAGGCTGTGCGAGCCCGTCGTGCTCGACGAGATGGTGCGCAAGGGCTTCAAGGTGCCGCTCATGTGCAACGTCTGCCGCAGCGGCGGAGCCGAAGGGCTCAAGACGCGCCTGAAGGAAGCCGTCCGCGCGCTCAAGCGCCTTACGGGCGCCCCTTCGAAGAACGTGTTCATGCGCTCGGCGATGTCCAAGATCGACGCGGGCGAGCTCAATCTGATCGCCGACGTGACGCAGCAGGGACAGTCCGAGTTCGGGGACTACTTCGAAGCCTATCGCCACGACAAGGAGCGCTTCGACCGCTGTCATGATCGGCAGAACCTGCCGGGTAGCGCGGGTTTCATGTGGTGCGAGACGATCGAGCGCGGCACCCTCACGCAGCCTTTTGACGCCGGCTTTCTGTGGTCGAAGGGCAACTGCCGCTCCGGAGACGTCTCGCAGGCCT
>CAYNOM010001355.1:0-1786 GCA_964398415.1 uncultured Polyangiales bacterium
AGTTCACATCTCCCAGTCGAGCACACAGATCACGCGCAAGGGGTCAGCTGGATCGAGCACCACGTTGTCGAAGCGGTAGTCGTTGTGGATGAGTCGGCTTGCCGCGTCGCGCGCGGGCTGGTTGTCGGCCAGCCAGGCCATCACGCGCTCGAAATCGCCCACGTCCGCGGTGCGCGCGCGGCGGAAACGATCGGTCCAGCCGCTCACCTGCCGCGCGACGTAGCCCTCCCCCTTGCCGAGATCGCTCAACCCCGCCGTGCGCGGATCGATCCGATGTAGATCGATCAGACGATCGAGCACGTTGAGGCACAGCGTACGTGTCTGCGCGGCGTCGAGCACAAGCTCGTCGGGCAGGTCCTTGCGCGGGATGATGCCGGAGATGCGCTCCATCACGAAGAACTCGGCCCCGATCACGCGCTCATCCGCGCAGATGGCGATGATCTTCGGCACGTAGGGATACACGGGCCCAAGCTGCTGCATGATGCGCGCCTCGCGCGTCATGTCGTGGGCGCTCTTGGCGCGCTTTCCAAAGGGGGGACGGCGCAGCACGAGCTCGCGATCGTGAAAGCGGAGCAGGTAGGTCAGGTTCGATGCGCCGCCCGGAAACTGCTCGATCTCAGGCGTGCCCACGAGCGAGGCGTCGACCCCACGCAGAAAGTTGGCGACAGCGTTCGCGTCGAGCTCCTCACCACGTCGCACGACACGCGCGCGATCCAACAAGCTCATCTCATGGCCTCCGGATGTGACTCGGCACTATAGCGGCTTCATGGCGTGCACGGGCCACGCTCTCGAGCTGGGCAAGACCGCGCTCGAAATCCGGGCCCACCATTGCGTCCATGTCCATGAACAGCGAGAACAGCTTTCCCATGAAATCGTGGGTCGCGATCATGGTCCACGTCACGCGCGTGCCTTGGCCCTCGGGCACGAGCGTGAACCGCGTCTTGTTGGTGGCCTCCCACGGCTCGAAAAACGCGAGCTCGATCTCGAGTCGCTCGGGCGCCTCGATCGACTCGAGCGTCATGCGCCCCGTGCCGACCTTCTCGTTGCCCTGCCAGGCGTAGCTCGAGCCCGGCGTACCGGGCCTGCCCGCGTACTGCTTCTTCATGTGCGGATCGAGGCGCTCCCAGGGCGACCAGGCCGCCCAGCGCTCGAAATCGGAAAGCTCTGCGAACACCACGGCGCGTTCGACCGGCATCTGACGCGAACGCTCGACCCGCACCTCCGCCGGTTGCAGGAGCGTTGCCGCGAACAGGATCACGAACAGCAGAACCGGAACGATCAGCAGCTTTCTGAGCACGAGGCCTCCACGGTGGCGGCTCTACCAGCCGCGAAGGGCCCGAGCCAGGCTGCCACGCGAGCGTGGCCGGCCATCCCGCACGGCCCCACGTGGGCCGAAGACGTGTCCGACGTCACAAGTAGGGCAGAGGGCTGTTGAATTCCGGTCGGTACGGACGATAGGGTTTGGCCTTCTCTTGACTTGGTGGTGAAAACGATGCGAACGGCGGCCTGGATTCTGCTCGTCGCGAGCCTTGGTGGCTGCGCCCGCGCACGGCTCGACGACACGCCGCTTCCCACGCTGGAGGGCGACGTCGACAACGTCGCACAAGGCGATGCTGGAGACGGAGACGGGAACGGGGCGTCCAACGCAGGGGGCGACCACATGACCGGCTCGGATTCCGGCGCCGGCCCGGACGCAGACGGCGACCAGGATGACGGTGGCTCTGCGTCCCCGGAGGTGTGCGCCGGATCGACCGCGAGCTGCGAGACCGCCGAGATGCTGGGTCGG
>CAYNOM010001356.1:0-1409 GCA_964398415.1 uncultured Polyangiales bacterium
CTTTGGCCGAAGAGCTGTGCGATTCGGTTTTGGGCAGCACGGACGATCAGCTGCCGCCCAAGACGCGGGAGCTGCTTTCGTCACTAGTGGCCTACGTGAGCGAGGAGGCGGCGCGGGAAGGGAAGGAGCCGGCAGATATGCGGTTTACGCGCCGCGGGGTGCGGGAGCGATTGGGCCTTGGCGACACACAACTCAAGGTGCATCTGAGCCGGCTGGTGGAGATGGAGCACGTGAGGGTGCACCGGGAGCGGCACAGCCAGCGGTACGTGTACTCGCTGTGGAGCGAGTATGACGAAGCAACCGGTCGGGGAGGTCGGGAACCGGTCGGGGTAGAGGTCCGACCGGTTTTAGAGAAGGAAAACAAGGACTTGAGCAAACCGGTCGGGGTGGTCGGCGAAAAGCGCATGAGGGGCCCGAAAAACGGGCACGTCGTAGCGAGAGAAACGAGTCCACTTGCAGCCGCAATCGAGACAAGGGCAGCGTCGCAATGAGTGGGCGCGAGGATAGACGCCGGAGGCCGCTTCCGAAGAGCGCGTCGGACGCGGAGGGCCTGTGGGCGTGGGCGGAGCGTTTTTTGCAGTCGCTGAAGCTCCGAAACTTCGCGCGGTCGACGGTGGAGGGTCGGCGGAGTTTCCTGAGGCTCTTCGTCGAGTGGTGCGAGCTGCGCGGCCTGAGGGAGCCTGGAGACATCACCAAGCCTATCCTGGAGGCGTACCAGCGGCATCTTTTCTATCAGAGAAAGCCCAGCGGAAAGCCGCTGGGCTTTCGCTCGCAGGAGCAGCATCTGGTGAGCCTGCGGGCGTACTTCAAGTGGCTCGCGCAGCAAAACGTCATCCTGAGCAACCCCGCGAGCGAGCTTGAGCTCCCGCGCAAGGGCGTGCGGCTTCCTCGTGAAGTCCTCAGCGAAAAGGAGGTGGAAGCCGTGCTCGGGCAGCCCGACGTGAGCGATGCGCTGGGGGTGCGTGACCGCGCCATCTTAGAGGTGCTGTACTCGACGGGAGTGCGGCGCAAGGAGCTGTGCGAGCTGGGCCTGTACGATGTGGATGAGGACCGAGGGACGGCCTTTGTCCGCCAAGGCAAGTGGGGCAAGGACCGGGTGGTGCCCATCGGAGAGCGGGCGCTTTTCTGGGTGCGCAAATACGTCGATGGCGTCCGCCCCTCACTCATCGTGCTCGGGGACGCGGGGCCACTCTTTTTAACCAGGTGGGGGGAGGGCTTTTCTCCGGGAGCTTTGAGTCGGCAGGTGCGCGAGTACATCGAGCAGGCGGACATCGGCAAGACGGGCAGCTGCCACATCTTCCGGCACACGATGGCGACCTTGATGCTGGAGGGAGGAGCGGACGTGCGGCACATTCAAGAGATCCTCGGCCACAATGATCTTTCGTCGACGCAGATTTACACGCACGTGA
>CAYNOM010001356.1:1419-1783 GCA_964398415.1 uncultured Polyangiales bacterium
CAGCGGGTGCGGCGCGCGGGAATTGCCCGCAACGTCACGCCGCACATGCTGCGCCATAGCTTCGCGACCCATCTGCTCGAGCGGGGCGCGGATTTGCGGGTGATTCAGGAACTGCTTGGGCATTCGAGCATCAGCACCACCGAGATTTACACGCACGTGAGCATCAGAAGGCTGAGCGAAGTGCACGCGCGCACCCATCCGGGAGCGCGCCTGCCCTGCTCTCCCCAAGGACCCGGCGTGGCGAAGGCCGAAGGCAAACCAACGACAGCGGAACTTGTGGAGGCACTGGAGTTTGATGTGGCAAATGAGAATGAAGTCGCCCCCCAGCGCGGCGGGCGCCTGCAGCACCGTGGGGTAGGCCTCG
>CAYNOM010001357.1:0-1776 GCA_964398415.1 uncultured Polyangiales bacterium
CGGAGCGTGGACCAGACCATGTCCTGCCACAGCTTCAACCACAGCTTCGGAGCACCCGGCGCGGCGGCGTCCCAATCCTTGACCAAAGCGCCTACGGGCACGACACGGTCGTACACGAAGCGCTTCTCGACTTTGACCTTGCCCGACTTCTCGTCCTTTACCTCTACGTCCTCCACGCGCTTGGGCTCGAGGTTGGCCCATTTCGCTTTGCTGCGAGTCTCCTCGTGATTGGCGTCGTAGACATCGTCGAAGAGGCTCTGCAGTCCCTCGCGATCGACAGAGAGCGTCAAGCCTTCGTCTGTGCACTCGGCGTCACACACCCCGCGACGGTCCGACTTGCGCTTCAGGAAGCCTACGGAAAGTGCAAGGCCGGCGAGACCAGCGCGGTGCTGCGATGACGGTAGCTCGTGCAGACTCCACGAGAGCTTGAGCACAGACTTCGGATCGACCTTGCCCTGCGCTTTGCGCTTCTTGGGAATCTTGACCTTGCCTGAGGCTTCGACGGCGGCGGCTTTGTTCACGAAGCGATCTCCTCACGAAAAAGACGGCTGGTCGTCGACGACGAAGCCAAGCCAAGAGTCATAACGCGTGCTCTCGGCCGTCTTGAGCCAGAGCGGAAGGCCCGCCTCTTCGGTTTCCCGTGCGTACCTTCTAGGGACCGTCAGCTTCAGGCCGTCGGTTGGCTTGTGTTGCTTGCTGAGTGCCTTGAAGCGCCCAATGTCGCCATCGAGGACGACCGGCACGCCGATATCATCGCTGTCACGCAAGGCGCCGGAGACGGCGAAGTAGCCTCCCGTAACGAATGCAGTGCTTCCGCTCGCGTCCCGCTCACTCAGCGCGTGCTGCTCGAGTCCTTCTGCGAGGTCTCGCTGGCTCACGTCGCGGCCGCTCAGCGCCGCCAGGAACTGTGAGGAAGCTTCGAGCTCTTTCCTGTCGTAGGGCGCGGAAGAATCAGGCGTGTAGGTCAGAAGCGTCGCGCGAAATCCTGGGCCCCGACTCAGGTGCCTGTTCGCACGACCGAAGCGTTGGACAAGCGCCGAGATCGGCGCGTGCTCTGTGATCAAGAGGTCCGCGTCGAGGTCAAGGCTCATCTCGCAGACCTGTGTCGTGACCGCGAGTGCGGGCAGCGGCTCGCCCGCGCCCGGAGAGCGAAACGCTTCCACCGTTTGGCGATGGCGGCGCTGCCGATCCTCGAGCTTGAACCGCGAGTGGTAGACGACCACGTGCAGATCCGGCGCTACGCGCGCCGAAAGCTCACGCGCGAGTTGCTGGCAGCGGCGCACCGTGTTGACTACCCAGAGGACGCGTTGACCTGTACTCACTGCGGCAATCGCGGCAGCGATCGCTCCACCGCGTGTGGTCGACTCAAGTCGGTAGCGCAGCGCTGTCTCCTTTTCTTCGAGATCTGCCAGGTCGCGCATCTCCCCCGCGGATGGATAGGTCCTCAGCGCACAACGCTCCTCAAGTTGCTTGCGCCGGGTCGGAGGTAGCGTTGCGGTCATGCAGAGCACCGGTACGTCGAAGCGCTCGAGGAAGGTAACGAGCGCATTCCACATCTTCGGGTCGTAACTGTGGACCTCGTCGAAGACCACCGCAGAGTCCGCAAGGGCTGGAAGGAGGCACAGCCCGCCATAGCTGTGCTCGATGAATCCGAGGAACTGATCGACGGTCGCCGAAAAGTAGCGCTTGTTCCACAAGCCGAGCGCGACGAGCCTGGCCTCGGTTTCATCGACGGCAACTGACTTGCCTTGGAGCTATTCGGGCGGCGGATCGTGG
>CAYNOM010001358.1:0-1775 GCA_964398415.1 uncultured Polyangiales bacterium
ATCACCTGACACTCATCGCATTCGATGTACATGAAAGACTCCCAGGCAGAGGCGCAGGCAGGCTGACCAACGCCGTGTCTGAGCAACCCTGGCATCAAGCTTCGTGCCACCGGCGATTCGAATGACAACGGAGTTCCGCACGTCCACGGAGTCCAGTGTCCAACCAAACGTGCGGCCGTCTGGGTTCCGAACCGCGCACCTTCAACAGCGGTAAGCGTTCAGGGGATCGACAGGATCTTCGGGGCATGATCTACGGTCGCGGTGGCCGCCGACCCTCGCGACGAGCGCATCGCGCAGCTTGAGAAGCTGGTTACCCAGCTGATGGGGCGTGTCGAGGCGCTGGAGGCAGAGAACCGAGAGCTGAGAGCTCGCCTCGGTATGAACTCGCAGAACTCGTCCAAGCCGCCCTCGTCGGATCCACCGGGTACTTCGCGACCGAGTTCGGCACCGACGGGTCGGCGACCGGGAGGTCAACCTGGGCATAAGGGGACGAAGCGTGAGCCGGTTCCGCTCGACCAAGTCGACCACGTCGTTCCTGTGATTCCCGGGGCGTGCGAGCGGTGCGCGGGCGACCTCACTTGCTGCGAGGACGCGCCACCACCTGTGCGGCATCAGGTGACCGAATTGCCGCCGATCGTCCCGCAGGTCACGGAGTACCAACTCTGCTCGAAGTTTTGTGCGGCTTGCGAGGCATGGACCTGCGCGGAGCTGCCCGAAGGGGTACCCGTGGGCGCGTTCGGCATCAGGCTGATCAGCCTCATCACGTTGCTGACCGGCCGCTTCCGCATGAGCAAGCGGATGACCCAGGAACTCCTCTCCTCGGTACTCGGGGTCGAGCTTGCGCTCGGGTCGGTGGCAAATCAGGAGCAGAGGATGAGCGCCGCCCTCGAGGGCCAGTTCTCGGAGGCAATGACCCACGTGCGAGAGCAGGACAGCGCGCACCTTGACGAGACCGGGTGGCGCCAGGCGAGGAAGCGGGCGTGGCTGTGGACGGTGGTCACCGCCTACATCACGGTGTTCCTCATCTCCCGCTCGCGCGGGGCCACCGTGGTCAAGGAGCTCCTGGGCGACAACTTCACCGGGTTCGTCATCACCGACCGTTGGTCCGCCTACTCGTGCACCGACCCAGGTCTCCGACAGCTGTGTTGGAGCCACCTGGCTCGTGACTTCCAGAGCTTCATCGACCGCGGCGGCAGCGGGGCGACCCTCGGGGATGGACTGCTTCACCAATACCGCCTCACCTTCCGGTGGTGGCACCGCGTCCGTGACGGGACCCTCGGGCGACCAACATTTCAGCGCAGAATGGAGCGCGTTCGTCGGGAGGTCGGAAGACTTCTCAGGAGGGCACAGAACTGCTCGGTGTCTAAGACCGCCGGCATGGCAGCGGAGATACTCAAGTACGAGGAAGCACTCTGGACGTTTGTCGATGTCGAAGACATCGAACCGACGAACAACGCGGCGGAGCGCGCGCTCAGGCCGGCAGTGATCTGGCGGAAGACCTCCTTTGGCACTCACAGCAGCAGCGGCAGCCGTTTCGTCGAGCGCATGCTGACGACGGTCACAACGCTCAGACAACAACGACGTAACGTCCTCGAGCACCTGGTCGCCAGCTACGACGCGCATCTGCGCGGGCTACGGGGACCTTCACTGCTCTCGACGTTACCCGCCGTAGGCGGGTGAACGCTTACACCTCTTCAAGGCTTTAGCGGAGCTGAACAAAGGCGGTGCCATTACCAACTTGGCACAGGGTCAAATTCACAATGGCTGGTGGGCAA
>CAYNOM010001359.1:0-1775 GCA_964398415.1 uncultured Polyangiales bacterium
TCGGAGAGTGGTGGGAGAAGCTGGCTGCTCGACGACGGCGCGGTCATTCAGGACATCGAGCTGCACCTTCGCTACTCGGCGCGCGCTCTCGACCCGTTCACCGAAGTCGTCCCTACGAGCAACGTTCGCTGAGCGCTCGAGCGCTGGAGTAAGCCCGCCATGGTTGCTGCGAACGGAATCGCCAGGGGCATTGCGGTGCTTACTGTGCTCACGGGTCTGATCTGCGCGACGGCGCGCGCGGATCGGCCGGCGGCGCTGAGCTCGCAGACGTTGAAGCTGCCAACGGGCCCGTCTGGCATCAAGGGGCTGGGTGAGTCGTTTTCCCCGGACGTCGCCACAGGCTCGGGAGCGTTTTCGGTGCCACTCGAGGTGCCGCCTGCGGCGCTGACGCCGGAGCTCGCCATCAAGTACACGGCGGGTCGTGGCAGGTCGCCCTTGGGGCTGAGCTTCGACCTGCCGCTGCTCCACGTGTATCGCACGACGGACAAGGGCAGCCCCCGATTCGTGGAGACGGACCGCTTCGCCGTGAGCGGGGCGAGCTTGAACGACGAGCTGACGTTCGTGGGGGCGCAGAACGGGCTCAGATACTACCGGCTGAAGAACGAGGGCGCGTTTGCGCTGTTCGTCTTCGACTCGAACCCCATGCGCGACCATTGGACGGTGCGTTTGCCCGATGGGCAGTGGATCGAGCTAGGTGGCACGGTGAACACGCGCGAGTACGCGGGCTCGGGGGCGGTGCGCTGGTACGTGCGCAAGCAGCACGACTTGTTCGGGCATGTGATCGACTACGCGTACCGTCAGGAAGGCGGCAAGCGCTACATCGAGACGATCACTTACCAGGCGGAGCCCCGAGCGCTTGCGGCGGGCAAGCAGAACACGATCCGCTTCGACTACGATTTGCGCCCGGACACGTTTACAGACTACGCCTATGGAGCGGCGCTGCGCACGGCGCTGCGTATGACGCGCATCACGATGGAGCACGGGGGCGAGCTGGTTCGGCGCTACGTGTTGGGGTACGACAACGGGGAGCTGTCGAGCCTCTTGCGTTCGGTGACGCTGGAGGGTCGCCCGAGGCAAGGCGCGGTGCCGCGGCTGCCGGCGCTCACCTTCACGTACGTGCAGCCGAGCCGGTCGAGCGGGCAGTTCGTGCGGATGTACAACCCGCCTGGGGCGCTAGAGTTGCTGGTCGACGGCGGCGCGACGCTCGAAGATGTGAACGGCGACGGTTTGCCGGATCTGCTCGTGGGCACCCGGGCCGGAGGCTTTCAGTACTTCGAGAATGTGGACGGTCTGCGCTGGGACGTGAACCCGACGCGGCTCGCGTGGTCTCCCGACACGTTGCTGAACGAGCCCGGCGCGGTGTTGGCCGACATGGATGGCGACGGCATCCGCGACCTGGTGCACAGCCTGACTGAGACCACCTACGAGTACTTCCCCGGTGTGGCCGCGGAGGGTGGACGCGCGGAGTCGTTCGGGGATGCGGTCGAGATTCGCAACGACACGCTCGACGTGCCGTTCACGTCGCCTTCCGTGAAGCTGTTCGATGCGAATTCGGACGGGCGCACGGACTTGCTGTGGTCGGCGGGCTACGTGCTGCTCAATCGCCTGGAGTACGACGGACGGGCGCGTCTGGTGCCGGAGCCCGCGGGACCAATTCCGAACGACGTGCCGTTTGAGGAGCTAGAGCTCGTCGATTGGAACGGCGACGGGCTGCTCGACCTCGTCCATGGTGATTTCTCGTCGTCGACGGTGCGGGTGTGGTTCAGCCTGGGAGA
>CAYNOM010001360.1:0-1140 GCA_964398415.1 uncultured Polyangiales bacterium
CTCGCCCGATTCTTGGATGGCCTGGGTCAACTGCTGCACGCGCGCCGCGACGATCTGCACGCACTGCTCGACGTAGCTGCGGGCGTCGTTACGGTCGGGACGCTGGGGCATGCAGTCTCCTCGCCGGTCGGTGGGGCAACGAGCCCAGCCTGCCAGACTCACGACCGCCGCTCTGAGCTCGACGCGGCCTAAAACGCGCTGAGCAACTCCATCACCCACGGCCCAAACACGCCACCCGCGACTGCGCTCGCGGCCACGAGCCCGTAAAGCAGCGAAGGCGATAGCTCGAATCCGCTCGCGGTGAGCACCACGAACGCGATGGCGCCCGTGGCGCCGGCCCAGAGCATGCGCTCGCCCATACCGTGCGGACGCGACGAATCATTTGCCATCCAGCGATCGTTGTCGCATCACGCGAAGGAGTCAATGCGCGCAGCCGCGCAACGCCGCGCAACCCCATGACGCGAACATTCGGCGCTGACCCGGATCGGCTCGGCTTGGGCCAAAGGCATTGCGCTGTCGCCCTTGCCATGGGGGCCGCCTCACGCGTCACTCGAGTGTGAGCTGCGCGATGGACGACAGGAGAGCCGCCTCATTCGAGCGTAAGCTTCGCGATCGGGATGCCGCGCGCGGCAAGGCCCGCGCACAGGTTCACGAGGGCATCCCATGCGGCGGCGTGGAGCCCGCGGTCCTGCACGGCGAGCGTGAGTTGAGCGTGCGTAGATCCCATGTTGAGCTCGCAAGAGTAGTCTGCAGCGATGAACTCCGGGCTGCTCTTGAGCGTGCAGAAGCCGGGCTTGGCCTTCCAACGACGCAGCCGCTGCGGCGTGACGGGCTTGTACTGGCGATCGTTGCCGCTCAG
Organism: uncultured Polyangiales bacterium; assembly: GCA_964398415.1. Lineage (GTDB taxonomy): Bacteria > Myxococcota_A > Polyangia > Polyangiales > DASUME01 > DASUME01. The sequence continues at coordinate 860 of CAYNOM010001360.1, forward strand.
GGAGTGCAGGGGCGTCTCTGCCGGGAGCAGCGAGAGCCAGTGGTCGAGGATCGCTGCGGCGTGTGGGGCCATTACCGGTCCCTCCCCGTAGAGCTCCCTGACCAGAGCCGGCTTTGCCACCACCCACGTTTCACCGAGCTCCGTGTGCTCCGCCCGGCCGGCTCGTGAGGCATCCATGAAAGCCCGAGAGAGGCGCACCGAGATGGCGAATTGGACAGACGTTCCCCTAGTGCAGATGCAGCTCGACGACGGGAACGAGCTGAGCGTGGAAGGCGATGAAA
>CAYNOM010001360.1:1150-1775 GCA_964398415.1 uncultured Polyangiales bacterium
CGCTCAGGATCCGGTGCTCGAGCTGGACCTGGAGCTCGTCGACCGCGACGTCGTCAAGCAGCCACGTCGCGGAGCTCCCTGCGATGCGGGGCTCTTCCGAAGCGAGAAGCGCGAAGTCGTCGGGACCGAAGCTGGGGGTCGCGAAGCCGCCTTGCATCGCCTGGGCCGCCCAGAGATCGATGATGCAGCCTGCGACTTCGGCCTCGTTGTCGGTGAGCTCGCGCGCGAACGTGATCTCGAGCTCCGCCCCCTCCGCTCCCGTTGCGAGGTCCACGTCCACCAGGAAGGGCGCCTGCAAGCGCTCCGGCAAATCGCTGTGGAGGCCGCGCACGAGGTCGATCTGAGTTGCCTGCCGCACGGCGCACGGCAACTCGACCGTGAGCGAGAGCACGGGCTCGAAGTGGTGCGCGAGGCAGAGCAGCTTGTGCAGCAGCACGTTCAGGTAGCTGGGCTCGAAGCTCACCCCATGGGCCACGAACGTAACGCCGTCAGCTGTCGGGACCCCGTCCTGCACGCTCAGCAAGGGGGTGGGGTCAAGCGGCGCCGCGGCGATGTGCGGCGGCACGTGCCGGCCCGCAGCCAGACCGAGCATGGCGCCATGGAGCCAGACCTGGACGTGCGCTTC
>CAYNOM010001361.1:0-1772 GCA_964398415.1 uncultured Polyangiales bacterium
CTCGGTGCATATCCCGAAGAACCCGATCCATCCGAGCAGATACGCGTTCACCTGCTTGATGCAGGCGTCCACTGAGTTGCCCCAGTTTCGCGGTGTCAGCTCGCGAATCTTCGTGTCGATGCGCTCCTTGGAGCGCTGCGACAACAGCACCTCGACACTCCCATCGAGCGGCTCGCGCCGCAGACGAAAGCCCACGAAATGCCTCTCTTCAGGGCGCGCCACAGCGCTCTTCGCCTCGTTCACCTTCAGGCGAAGACGCCTCTCGATGAACGATTTGACGCTCGCCATGACGCGCTGACCGGCCCGCTCGCTGCGCACGTAGATGTTCGCGTCGTCCGCGTAGCGAACGAAACGGTGTCCACGGCGTGCGAGCTCCTGATCGAGCTCGTCGAGCACGACGTTGCTGAGCAGCGGGGACAGCGGCCCACCTTGCGGCACGCCTTCTTCCGTACTCACCATGATGCCGTCAGGCAGCACCACCTTGGCTTTCAGCATGCGACCGATGAGCACGAGCAGCCTCTTGTCCGCGATGCGTTGAGCAAGGCGTGCCATCAGGCGCTGGTGGTTCACCCGGTCGAAGAACTTCTCCAGATCGAGATCCACCACCCACTCGTACCCCGCGTCCATATGCTGAACTGCTTCGGCGATCGCCGTGTGACAGCTCCGACCAGGACGAAACCCGTGGCTGCTCGCGTGGAACGTCGGCTCGTACACAGGCTCGAGCACCTGTCGCACTGCTTCCTGCACCATGCGGTCGACCACGTTGGGAATGCCCAATCCTCGCTGACCTCCGCCGCTCTTCGGGATCCACACGCGTCGGATGTCTCCGGGCATGTAGCTACCGTCGAGCAACGCGGCTTTCAGCTGCGCCACGAGCCTCGGCAGGTGCTTACCCACCTGCTCGATCGTGACGCCGTCTGGGCCGGGCGCTCCCTGGTTTCGTGCCACTGCTTGAAACGCTTCCTCCAATCGTTCGGTCACTGCATCGATCGTCGCGGGCTTGACCGTCCCTCGCTTGCTCCTCGACTTCGGCGCCGCGCGTGTCGCAGCTCGCGCTCGGGCGCGGGCCGCTCCACCGTCGGTGTCCGCTCGCGCAGACTCTTCGGCTGTCTCGATGAGCAGAGAGAGCTGTCTCGCCTCTTCGTTGACCGGGGGCGCTTTCGCTCCCGCACCGCGCTCGACACGGTGCGTTGGGGCCAAGTTTCCAGGGCCTTGCGCTACAGTGCGCCCCTCTGACTTCTGTTGGGTCATCGCCTTTCGTTCTCTCGTCCTACGGGCTACCGCTCGCGCGGAACCCAACAGATCTCCCTGGGTCAGCTGCAACGGATTTCGCCTATTACCTGTCGCCACTACACATGCAGCTCCGGTGCGTTTCGGGCTTCGCCGCTGCGAGCCGGCTCACCCTCTGCACGTGCCTTACGGCGCTTTACTCGCGTTCAGGTCCTTGGCGCACCTATGACTCCACCAGACATCCCCTCGCGGGAGTCGGATTCCTGCTCCCTGTCGTACCGCCACTGCCGAATCTTCCAGTGCCGCCTCTGCGGATGGGGCCCTCGACCTCGGCTGCCGACTTCGTTGCTCTCATCTTTCAGGCCGGTGCTCCGGCCGATGCCCTTGTCTCTTCGGTGTCGGGTTCCCCGCATCAGGGCCCCGGGTTAGGACTTACACCTCCAATCCATTGCGCCTGCCAGGCGCACTCGCGAGTTGCTATCAGCGCCTGACGACGCGGATCGGGCGTGCCTGAGATCAGCACCCTTCGCTAGCCGACAGCA
>CAYNOM010001362.1:0-1772 GCA_964398415.1 uncultured Polyangiales bacterium
GCGGGACAAGGCTCGAGAAATGTAGTGGACCATGGCAGGGCGTGTGCCCAGGGCCGCGCACCTATCTGCGACGACCCGGGTGGCCGTGCTGGACACCGCAGCCCAACCCTTCACGTCGCTCACGCCAGACACCAACGGTCACGGTCGGTTGATGGGCCGCATCGTCGAGGATCTGACGTGTCCTGACGCCGGTCCCTGCGCCGCCGAGATCCGAAACTACCTGGCGATGCCGCATCTCGACGCCGCGACCATCGACACCGTCCACGGCGGTCACTTCGGAACGCGCACCGAGCTCGCGCTCGCCGCCTTTCGCGCCGTGCAAGACTGGGCGAGCGACTACGCCAAGGACGGCGCGCCACAGAATCTCGTCCTCAGCATGAGCCTTGGCTGGGATCCGGATTGGCTCGGTGGCCTCGGGTTTGCGCCACAGCAGATGCCGCTCGACGCGAAGCTCGTCTACGCGGTCCTGGCCCGAGCCCGCTGCCTCGGGGTGGCCTCCGTCGCGGCCGCCGGCAATGTCTCGAGCGCGACGAGCGACGGGCCGACGGTTCCCGGAGCATGGGAGTCGTTGCCTGCGCCGTCCGACTGCAAGCGCTACCTGGGCATGCCCGAGGATCGGGAGGTGCTGCGTGGGCGGGCCTTGGTTTCTCCGCACGATTCTTACATTCCGCTGTTGTACGCCGCGGAAGCTGTCGATCATCAGGATCTTCCCCTTTCCAACGCGCGAGCGGGTGCGACACCGCGGCTCGTGGCTTACGGTCAGTCTGCGGTCACCCGCGACACGCGCACACCACACACCGAGACCTTCGCGGGCACTTCCGTCTCGGCCGCGATCGTCGCTGCAACCGTCGCGTACGTCTGGGCCGTCGCGCCCGACCTCACGGTCCAGGATGTGTTCGACTTGGTGCACGGCACGGGCGTTGCGCTCAAGGACGGGTCCGCGCCGCGAGCCGCTGAAGTGTGTCTCAAGAGCGCCGGACCCTGCGAGCGGCACCTCGTCACGCGCGTCTCGGTATGCTCGGCGGTGACTCGCGCGGTCTGCAAGGGCTTCGGTTGCGGCGCCGCGCCTGCGTGCACCACCATCGGCGCGGGCGCCGGCGCATCCTTGGTCGAGCTCGACGAGGACGACTTTGCACAGGCCGGCGTCGGTGCGAGCGTGCTGGCCGAGGAGTGCACTGCCAGCGGCTGCGATGCCGACTTGGATCAGGCGGCGGCCTCCTACACGCCCTGGGTGGTTCCCCAGCCCGGTTCGGAGGGCTGCGCGGGCGTGTGCGCGTATGCCACCATTGCACGTACCGCCTTCGTGTGGCTCGACGCCAGCCTGGCGAGCCAGCCCCAGTACATCACGCTCTCCGACGGCACGTCCTACCGCATGCCGTCAGGGCTCTCGCGATACGTCGTCGGACTGCCGGGCAAGGGGCCTTCGACCTCCGCGACGCTGTCCGTCGCCCACGGCTCCGGGAGCGCTGGTTACACCAGCCACGAGCCGCTGTGGACGTTCTGAGCTGACGTGGCGGTTGTGCGGCGCGTAGCGCGCGACGGGCTCAGGCCTTGGCGACACCGAGCACCTGCGCCGGGAGCAGCTTGTCGAGGCCGTCAGAGCCGACCACGAGCCGCACCTCGTCGATGCGCTCGGCCATCTCCTTCAGCGTCTCGAGCTCCTTCAGGCGCATGAGCACGGGCTGCTCGGCCATGATGCGCGCGGTGTTGGCGAGAAGCCGGGCAGCACGACGTCCTTCACACCGACGCGCTCGACGCGCACGCCGAAGCGC
>CAYNOM010001363.1:0-1772 GCA_964398415.1 uncultured Polyangiales bacterium
GACAGCGCCTGCTTCTGACTCTCGCTCAAATCGAAGGCAGTCCTGTTTCGCATGAAATGCTCTCTCCGGCAGTGAGCAAGTGCGGTGATGTCAACGCGAGGTGACCTTCACTCGTCTCGTACGCGACAGTTATCCGTCTTCTCTGCAACGAACCGTCAGCCCCCCATGCCTGCCCCATCGCTTGGCTCCGAGGTCTGCCACGCCATCGCGTTGCTACACAACTATCACGTTCTGCCATGGCGCCGCTGCTATACCCCCGAGTGTCGGCCGCACGCCTTCGCGACCGAAAAAGCCGTGCCATGCTCCTCGTTCCCATCTACCTGCTCGTGCTGCTCGTGTTCATGAACCGGTACGTCGCGGGCAAGCTTCTCGAACGCATGCTGCGTCACCGCTTCGAGCAAGCCAAGGAAGCCGAAGACCCAAACCTGCCTACGGTCACGGTCGTGGTCCCACTGTACAACGAGGGTGAGAGCATCTACCGCACCATCCTGAGCCTGCTCGAACAAGACTATCCGTCACACCTGCTCTCGGTGATCGTCATCGACGATTGCTCGAAGGACGACAGCTACTTCTGGGCCTGCAGAGCAGAACGCGAGCAGCCCGGCCGTGTGCGCGTGATCCGCAACGCGGTGAACCTCGGCAAACGACGAGGGATCAACCGCGCCGTCCGCGAAGCGCGCTCCGAGATCATCGTGTCGGTCGACTCCGACGTCCTCGTCGAGCGCGACGCCGTGCGCCTCTTGGTGCGTCGCTTTACGTCGCCACAGATCGCGGCGGTCGGCGGCATGGTCGAGGTGTCTAACCCGAACGACAACTGGCTTACGCGCATGCAGACCATCAAGTACTACTTCGGCTACGTCTACTTGAAGAGTGTGGAGCGCGCCTTTCGATCCGTCATGTGTCTGTCAGGATGCCTCACCGCTTACCGACGGTCGGTGCTGCTCGAGCTGGAGCCTATTCTGGAGCACCGCTCGGTGCTGGGCGTCGCCATCAAGTACGGCGAAGACCGGTTCTTGACGCGTCAAATCGTCAAGGCAGGATATCAAACCCGCCTGACCTTGGACGCCAAGTGCCGCACCAAGGCTCCGACGACGCTCGACAAGTACTTCGCCCAGCAGCTTCGCTGGCGACGCTCGAACCTCGTCGACTACATGATGGGCCTGTCGCACGCCTGGCGCCTACACCCGGCGGTGGCCATTCACTACCTGAGTCTGTTCGCGCTGCTCGTAGCCTATCCGCTGATCGTCGCGTCCAACCTCGCAGACGGCACCTTCTGGCACCTGAGCACCCTGCACCTCGGCGTGCTCGCCCTGTTCGGGACCATGTACGCGCTCGATACCCGAAACATGGCCCCGGAGCGGCGCGTGCATCCGCTCTGGTTCGTATGCCTCGGGGCGATCATGCCGGTCACGTACCTCCTGCACACGGTGTTGGCCCTGTTCACGCTCGACTCGGGCAGCTGGGAAACGCGCGGGCACGTTGCGTCTGTCGAGTCGAACGACGAGGCATCGATGGCGAAGCTATCCCTCGGCCTCGGAGCTTCAGCGGCGAGGGAGTCCTGAGCCATGTCATCCGCATCCCAGAGACTCGGTGGCGCTCGGAGCTACGAGGCCGTCAATCGTCTGATCGTCTCCGTATACAAGATCGTGGGCTTCATCGTGCTCGCCCTGATCGTGGGTGGGCTCGTGGTGTACATCGGGACCCACGCATTTTACTACGTGTACACGGGCTGGGCTGCGCCCGCGATTCTGTCTCCGTCCGATCCTCGGGTC
>CAYNOM010001364.1:0-1772 GCA_964398415.1 uncultured Polyangiales bacterium
GACCGGAGTCGACGTCAACCGTCGCGCGTACCAGCTGACGGAAGAAGAGCTCGGTCGCATCACTGCGTACATCGAGTCGAACTTCGTCATCGAAGGCAACCTGCGCCGCGAGATTTCGGCCAACGTCGCCCGCTTCAAGGAAATCGGCTGCTACCGTGGTTACCGCCACGCGCGCAACCTGCCCTGCCGCGGCCAGCGCACGCGCACCAACTCGCGCACCCGTAAGGGCAAGAAGAAGACCGTCGCGAACAAGAAGATCCTGCGCAAGTAACCCGAGACAGCATCGCCTCCGCGCGACGCAACCCTCAAACTAATCGAGCGAACCAATGGCTTACAACAAGAAGAAGATCAAGAAGACGCTGCGCGCCGGTGTGGTGCACATCAACTCGACCTTCAACAACACCATCATCAGCATCACCGATCAGAACGGTGAGACTGCATGCTGGGAGTCGGCCGGTTCGATCGGCTACAAGGGCAGCAAGAAGAGCACGCCCTTCGCCGCCCAGATCGCCATGGAGCGCGCGGGCGAGAAGGCCGTCAAGCTCGGCCTGAAGGAAGTCGAAGTCCGCGTGAAGGGCCCCGGTTCGGGCCGTGAGAGCGCCATCCGCGCTCTGATCAACTCGGGCATCATCGTTAAGGCGATCACCGACGTAACCCCGCTGCCGCACAACGGCTGCCGTCCTCGGAAAAAGCGTCGCGTGTGACCTTTCTCAGTCGGGGGCGCTGCCCCCGACAATGCGCCTGCGGCGCTGCCCCCGTTTTGTTTTTCATTCACTTCTGCTTCCCTGATCAACGGAGATTCCCATGCGTATTCGCTGGCGCGGCTTTGAACTCCCCACCCGGGTCGACAAGAGCGAAGGCTCTGGTCTGGCGAACTATGCCAAGTTCCACGCTGAACCGTTTGAGCGCGGCTTTGCCACGACCATCGGCAACAGCCTGCGTCGCGTGTTGCTCTCCAGTATCCAGGGCGCGGCCGTTCGTTCGATCCGCATCCAGGGTGCGAACAATGAGTTCACCTCGCTCGACGGTGTGCTCGAAGACGTCACCTACATAATCCTGAACATCAAGCGCCTGCGTCTGCGCCTGCACAGCGATGAGAACGTCGTCATCCGTCTGGAGAAGTCCTCGGCCGGTCCCGTGACCGCTGGCGACATCACTCCGCACCAGGACGTCGAAGTCATCAATCCTGACCTCGTGATCGCCACCCTGACCAAGGACGTTCGTTTTGTCCTCGAGATGGATGTCGGTTCGGGCCGCGGCTTCGTGCCTGCGGAAGCGCAGAAGATCGATGGTTCGCCGGTTGGCACCATCGCCATCGACTCGATCTACTCCCCGGTCCAGCGCGTGTCCTTCCAGGTGAACACCACCCGTCTGGGCAAGCGTACCGACTACGAGGCGCTCGATCTGGAAGTGTGGACCGATGGTTCCATCACCCCGGAACTGGCCCTGGTCGAAGCGACCAACATCCTGCGCAAGCACCTCAACCCGTTCGTGAAGTACTTCGAGCTCGGTCGCGAACTCGAAGGCGGTCAGAACGTCGACTTGCAAGTCGAAGGCGACGGCGAGCGCACCGCTCTCCTCGGCCGTCAGATCAGCGTGCTCGACCTCTCGGTCCGTACCGAGAACGCCCTGCGCGCGGCCAACATCAAGCTCATTGCTGACCTCGTGGTCATGGATGAGTCGGAAGTCGGCGGCATCCGCAACCTCGGCAAGATCGCGGCCAAGGAACTGAAGAAGAAGTCCACCGGCGAGATCCTGGGGCGCGTCACCAT
>CAYNOM010001365.1:0-1771 GCA_964398415.1 uncultured Polyangiales bacterium
AGGCGACGCATCACAGCAGGGTGCACCCGACGCGAGCGGGCATCCAGCACGAGCCAACCATTGTGCTGGCCGACACACACCAACGCGGTCGCGTCCGCGCGCCACCGGCGATTCAGGTCCTCTCCGTTCACGACCTGTTCGTGGTCGTCGACAACGGCACCGGGAGTCCCGGAGAGTACCCTCGTCTGAGCGAGATGTTGGTCGCGCACGCGGCACGGAACGAGACAGGGGTCGCCTGTCTGGCGATCATTCCTGACAACGCGTCGCCACCGAGCGACGAGGCGCGTGCGGCCTTGAACGAGGCACTGGCGCGCGCCAGCGACACCATGCGTGGGATGTGCTGGCTCGTCGAGGGCTCGGGTTTCCAGAGCGCCATGGCGCGCGCCGTGCTGACGGGGCTGCGCCTGATTCATCGACGAGCCTACCCCACTCACATCTCAACGAGTCTTGTAGAGGCCATCTCATGGCTGCAGAGCGTGCTGCCCAAAGGACCTGTGTCCCGCATGTCCGCGCAGGAGGTCGCCCGGGACATCTCAGCCAGGCGCAGTGGTACGCGGTAAGCGCGTGGCGCGAGGACCGGGCTTCGTGCTCACTGCTTGCGAAGTCTGAGGAAATGGAACCCAGGGTGGGGCGCCGTCTCCACGCGTGCCTCGGCCTGCGGGTGGCTCGTCGCCGCCAGCTCGTACATTTGCTGCTCGGTGCGGTAGATGAGCGACCAGTCGAGGACATACTCGCAGCACCAAGTGCCTACGGCATTCGCCTTCGCGTTGGCGATGACGAGCTCACCGCCGGGTTCCACCACGGACAACAGTGATTGGACGACCCGCTGGGCGATAGGCGTTTGGAGGTAGTCGAACACACCCGTGACGAAGATCAGATGCGGGCGGCGGCGTTCCTGCAGTACGGTCGTGTCGCGCAGCATTTCGACGAACGACTGGTAATGACATGCGACGCGCACGTCGGATCCTTCAGCTGCGCTATTGGCGCATGACCGCTGCGCCATGTGCAGCGCTGCGCGCTCCTGATCGATGAGACAGATACTCACGCTGTCGCCCGCGTGGAGATTCGAAACGAAGCGGGAGGTCTCCAGCGCGGGTCCGCACCCGACACTGGCGATGCGAAATTCGTCGCTCCCGAGGGCCTTCTGTCGCGCGTGCTCGCCTTCGAGGATGGTCTGCATGTGCGCGCAGCGTGCACGCCCACCCTCCGCCATCTGATCGTCGAGAAACAGGCGATGAAAGATCTTGCCGAAGGGCGTTTCTCCCCGGTAGTCGGGATGGTAGATCATCTGCATGAGCTCGTAGTCCCCGGGATAGCCGAGCGGCTTGTTGAAGCCGCGATCGACGACAGGGGATTCACACAGCAGCGTGCTTACGTTTACGTGGGTGTATTCGAGCATCGTCTTGCGCGTCGCTAGGTCCGTCGCTGAGCTCTGGGCTTGCGCTTCGTTGAGTGCGCACAACTCGCGAAACCGAGGGGCGATGCATTCGGTGATCGAGTCGAGCATGGGCTTCGAGGAGTCGTCTCGAAGGCCAAGATTCAGCGCTGCGCGGTGAAACAGTAAGAAGTGAGTCAGCTCATCGACCGTCTCTCGATAGGTCGCGGGCACGCCTGTGCGCACCGAGTGCGGATGCGCCAGTCGCGAGCGGAAGACGGCATCGTCGTGTCGCATCACGAGCGTTTCCACCGCCACATGGCTGCCGACGAAGCGGACGGCGGTGAAGTTGGGGTGAGCCGTTCCTGCGCGCACGATCTCCGCTCTCGTGTCGAT
>CAYNOM010001366.1:0-1771 GCA_964398415.1 uncultured Polyangiales bacterium
GCCTGCTCTGGCTGCTGCTGCAATACTGCCAGCCGGCCCTGACCCAGCGTCACCTGACCAAGATCGCAGCCAAGAGCCGGAGCGTGGGCGGCTTCGTCCCGTCGAAGCGCGCGAGCCCGGGCGCGGCAGCTCCCATGTCGCCCTAGCGCGCCGCCACGAATAGCGTGGCGCTACGCGAGCTCGACCAGCGTGAGCTGTCGCAGCTGGCCACGTACGCGAAACTCGACCTCGTCGTCGACGCCGCGACCGAGGAGCGCCTTGCCCAAGGGCGAGGCGGGCGTCACCACCATCACCTCCACGCCGTCGACGTTCACTTCCACGCCGCCCCCCTCGGGGCAGTAAAACACGCAGCGTTCGCCGTCGTCGGACTCGAGCAGCACGAGCGCCCCGGCTTCGACCACGTCGCTCTGTCGAAACGTCCTGAGGGGCATGAAGCGCAGGCGCTGGACCTGCTCGGCCAGCTCCTCCACCCGGGCAGCCTGTCCGCGGGCCAGGTAGCTCTGCTCGAGGGCTCGGGTGTCTTTGTCGTTCTCGGGTTTGGCCTCGGCGTGGGTCGCGCCTTCGCGGGTGACGCGCGCCGCCTCCACAAGCTGCGAGAGCGTGTGCTGCAGCTTGTCGACCACCGCATCGAGCACGCGCTTCTTGTCGGGTAGGGACATGACGGCATTTCTATGCCGCCGCCGAACTTCTGCCAGTCGCGCGCGTCAGACATACTGCACAAACGCTGCACAACGCATCGGCCAACCGTCGAACAACGTTGCACTACGCAACATGCCTACGTACCCTTACGGGATGGGGATGCAGTTGGGGGGATGCCGATGGGGTCGGTGACGCTCGAAAGTCAGGTGCGCCCAAGTTCTGAGGCGCTGTCTCGGAGCGTCGGCGGAGAGGCCGTCGTGCTCAATTTGGAAACGCAGAGCTACCACGGTCTCGATCCCGTCGGTTCGCGGGTCTGGGAGCTACTGCAGCAGCAGCCATGTCGGCTCGACACGGTGCTCGAAGTGCTGCTCTCCGAGTACGACGTGCCACGCGAACGCGCCGAGACGGATCTGCTCGCCCTGGTGCGCGCGCTGCTCGAACGACGCCTTGTCACGCTGCACTGAGCCATGAGCGTCATCGCCGCCATCGTCGCGACGCCCGGTGCGCGCGTTGAGCGACGCGACGTCGAGCGCTTGCTGCGGCCCGTCGCAGACCGCACGCCAGAGGGCCTTCGTACCTGGACCGCACGCCATGTCGGCCTGGGGTTTGGAGCGCTGATCACCACCCCCGAAGCTCACCACGAACGGCAGCCTTTGAGCGACGCCTCGGGCCAGCTCACGCTCGCCTTCGCAGGTCGCATCGACAACGCCGACGACCTCGACGTCGTGCTGCGCGCACGAGGTGTAGATCGCCGGGACGACACGGATGCCGAGCGGGTGTTGTGCGCCTACCGCGCCTTTGGCCGCGCGCTCGTCAAGCACTTGCTCGGCGACTACGCCCTCGTGCTGTGGGACGCCCGCGAACAGCACCTGCTTTGTGCACGCGATCCCATGGGGCTCAAGGCCCTGCACTACGCCTACCGCGAGGGGACTTTCGTGTGCGCGACCGAGATTGCGCAGCTGCTTGCCCACCCGAGCGTGAGGACAGATCCCAACGAAGCCGTGGTCGCGCAGTACCTCTCGCGCGCCGTCGTCAGCGAGGACGAGACGTTCTACACGGACATCCGACGAGTGCTGCCCGGCGAGCTCCTGGTGCTGAACGCCGCGGGCTTGCGCCGCGAGCGCTTCCTCCG
>CAYNOM010001367.1:0-1770 GCA_964398415.1 uncultured Polyangiales bacterium
CGAAGGTCCGTCCCCGTTGTCCCCTCCTCGTCCCCGTTGTCCCCTCCTCCCGCAGGGGTGAGTCAAGCTAGCGCGTTGGGCGCTCGTGCTTCACATGCGGAGCGTGCCGCTTTGCCCGCGTCGTCTGGTCTCACCCTTTCTCGCCCTTCTGATCTTGGCCGGCGGGCTGTCTCGAGCAAAAGCTCAGCCCGCACCTCCCCCACAGCTCAAGCTCGATGATCCGAGCGTGCTCTCCGAGTGGAGCGGAGTGGTTCGTGTGGCGGGCCCCGAGGGGCTTCGGCTCGAGCACGTGCAAGGACAGGCGCAACCCGACCAAGCCATTGGTCCTGATTCGCTGTTCTGGGTTGGTTCTATCTCCAAGCAATTTGCAGCCGCCGCGATCATGCGGCTCGTCGAGCAGGGTCGTGCATCGCTGGGCACGCCCGTGGCGAGCTACGTGCCCGGCTGGCGCGCGGACGCGCTGAGCCTCGATGGTGTCTCTTGCACGCTCGAGCACCTCTTGAGCCACACCTGCGGCTTGCCGCCGGATCTTCCAGGACGCGGCGACTATTACGACACGCTCGAGCGCGAAGATCGCCGCCACGCCCTGCTTCTGCGGCTCGAGCGGGAGACGCCTTCGCACACGCCGGGGACTCACCACGTCTACTCGAACGTCGGCTACACGTTGGCGGGCGTCTTGGTCGAGCTGATCAGCGGACAGGACTACGAAGCGTTCCTGCAGCGAGAGCTCTTCGCGCGGGCTGGCATGGGCTCCACCGCCGTGCGGCCGTCGACATTGCCCGCGTTCGAAGCGCGCGTTGCACACGGCGAGTTTCCCTTACCATTTCTGTGGCTCAGCGCGCCGCGCTGGCTCGCCCTCGATCCACGCACGCCCGCCACGTTTGGGGCCGCCGGGAACATCGTGTCCACGGCCGCCGACCAGGAACGCTGGCTGCGCGCGCTCTTCTCCGGGAGGGTCCTCTCGCCAACGAGCCTCGCTGAGATGACCCGACCGCGCCTCGATGGCTACGGGCTTGGCCTCGTCGTTTCGCAAGAGCCCTTTGGGCGCGTCGTGTGGCACAATGGGGCGATAAGTCCTCACGGCTACAACAGCTTCGCGGGCATCGTGGCGGAAAGCGGCGTGACCGCCGTGCTGCTGAGCAATCGGACGCCCGAGCTCGTAAACGGCACTCGCCTCGGCCTGTCTTTGCTCGCGGCGGCGCATGGTAAGGCAGGCCGCCGACCGCTGTTCGACGTGGGCCCCATGTCGAAGCTGCTCTCTGGTTGGCCTGGTCTCGTCTGCTTCGTGCTCCCCCTCGCCGCGGTGCTCGGCATGGTGTCTGCAGCGTTCAGGCGCGTCCGTGTAGACCGTGCGACCCACGCGACCACGCTGCTCCAGCAGGCCACGATCATCGTGATCGTGACGACCGGCGTGCGCGACGCGAGCGATGCCCTGTTCATCGCTCTGTTCGCGGCCCTGCTGAGCGTCGCGAGCTTCGGAGCGGCCCTACCCCGCATGCCGAAAGGGCCTACCATCGACCGAGGGCGGCGCCTCAAGACCTGGCTGTCCGTGATCACCGCGGCAGCCGTCCTGACGCTCGCAGTCTACTTCGTGCCGAGCGCTGCCGGCTGGGTGCTCGTGGGGCTCATGCCCACGCTGCTGCTGCTCGCGCGCTTTGCAGAAGCCATCTTACGTCACGCCCAAGCGGCCCGCCCCCTTGGCCTCCGCACGCCCCCGTAGAGCTATCAACGGAGCACCGGCCTCGGGTCCACGCAGGACCGGCCGACCCC
>CAYNOM010001368.1:0-1770 GCA_964398415.1 uncultured Polyangiales bacterium
TGAGCAGGACGCGTGCCGCACTGGAGAGGGCGCGAAACAAGGGGAGAATCTCGCTCTGTCAGGGCTGGCGGCACGCTTCAGCGCCCATCACGTGCCCATCGCTCGTACATGCGGTGTACATCAGCCCATGATCGCCACACCCCTCAAATCGCTCTGGTGACCCGTGGGTGGCAGGTCGGGGCACAGACCTGTTGCCACCGAACGGGTCACTCCTGTCATCGATTCGGTTGCACCCTGCAGCCGCAGCCTTCTGCGCGAGCCGATTTTTTGGGACGGGATCTCACCAGTCTGCGGTGGAACCAGAGCCGCTCGGCGCTGGTACGGCTCCTGCTCTCAGTCCCTGCGCTGCACCTGAAGGCCGCCGCCCCGCGAGGCAGAGAGAGCATGAGAGGATCCGTGCCCACATGTCCCCCACCACGATGGCGGCGCAACCGCCGCGCCTCGTTCCACGCAAGTCGACTTCGCGGCTGGCTTCTCCCCAGAGCGTGTTGCGCGGCGTTGCTGCTTTGCGGGTGCACGGGGCTCTCAGAGGGGGGGCCCTTGGGTGCTGCCGGAGCATCCGGGCGAGACACCCAGGACGGTGGGCCCGGTGAGGGCCATCCCGGCCTAGGGGGCGAAGACCCGCACACGGAGGGCGCGTCGTTGCCCTGCGAGGTAGAGGGGCTCCTCGCGACCTACTGCACAAGCTGCCACAACGGCTCGCCCGCGGGCCTCGCGCCGATGCCGATCCTGACGCGCGCAAACCTGCTCGCTAGGTCGCCGAGCGACCCGAGCAAGAGTGTGGGCGAGGTGTCGGTGCTGCGCATGCGCTCGAGCGAGAGTCCGATGCCACCTGGTGGAAGGCTCCCCGCGGAGATGCGGGCGGATTTCGAGAGCTGGGTGGAGAACGGCATGCCCGCCAGCGTGTGTCAGGATGACACCATCGCTCCGCCCTTACCCTTTGAGCCTGTCTCGATATACTCAGCGCTGCGTCAAACCAAGAACATCCTGACGGGCCTCGCACCCACCGAGCAGGAAGTCGCAAGCGTGTCTGCGAACCCCCACGCGCTCTCAGGCTTGATCGAACAGTGGATGGAAACGCAGGAGTTCGAGGTCAAGTTGGTCTCGTTCTTCAGCAAGGCCTTCCAACAGGTTGGCGTGACTCGCGCAACCCTTTTTGACCAGTTCGGTCAGGCCCTGGCAGGCGATCCGGAGGTGACGAACCTGCTCGTGTCCAACATCGAGCAGAGCTTCGCGCGCACGGCCCTCGACATCGTGAAGCAGGGCCGGCCCTTTCATGAGACCATCACGACGCGTACGTTCATGCTGACGCCGGCGTTGATGAGCTTTCTGGCGAGCCTCGACGAGCGGCCGATCGACGATGCGATGCGTCTCTCTGCACCAAAGATCTCGTGGGGGCTTCGTACGACTGGCGCTGCGATTCCGTTCGCCGAGAGCATCGACCCGACGAGCCCCAACTTCTTGAAGTTCACGGCGATCGGTGCCGAGCTCAGCGACTGCACGCAGACGACCTTTTCGCTGACCACCCACAACGATCTCTACTATCTCTTTCTGGGCAGCTTTCGCGGTCCGGGCCAGTGCAGGGCGGACGTGGCGCCGCATTTCACGAGCGACGACTTCACGAGCTTTCGTCCCGTGACCATCCGTGCACCTCGCGAGAATGAACGAACGCTCAAGTTTTATGAGCTGCCTGCGCTGCGCACCGCACAGGAGCTGGCTCTCAAGGTGCCACGGATCGGCTTCTTCTCGACGCCCGCCTTCTTCGCCGCG
>CAYNOM010001369.1:0-1768 GCA_964398415.1 uncultured Polyangiales bacterium
TCCGACCTTCGCGGGCGAGCCGCTCGCTCGCTCGGCTCTCCAACCCCACGGGGTGCATCACTTTGATGGCGACGGTGCGGTCGAGCTCGAGATCACGCGCCGCATACGTCACGCTCGTGCCCCCGGTGCCGAGCACATGCTCGACCCGATACCGACCTGCGAGCAGCTCACCCGGGCGCTGTTCATAGGGCAGGCTCGTCCTCGCCGGGACGGTTCCGGCCCCGGACGCGACCTTTGGGGGAACACTCATGCGCTCCGAGCGATCTTACGCGAGCGCCGCTTTCGGGGCACGGGGACTCTAGAACGGGTCTCCCTCTGGGCTGTCGTCACGGGTCAGGAGCACCACCCCCACGGTCCCCGCGGCGACCGCCAGGATGGCGGCTGTCGTGATGGCCGCGATGCGCCAGCTCCGGCGGCGCTCTGGCCGCGGGTGGTCTGGGATGGAAACGGGCTGAAGGCTCGGAGCCGGGACGAGCGGGGACACCGGCGCGTTTGGTGTCGCCTCCGTTCCCTGGGGCCTGGCGATCTCCTCGAGAGTCACGTCCACTTTCCGACGCTCTCCGCCCCTGAGCTCGAGCTCCTGCTGAGACGGGGTATACCCTTGCGCGCGCACGATCAGGGTGTGCCGACCCGGCATGAGCCGAACCGGCGCGACCCGCGGCTCGTCGTCCACGAACAGCTCGGCATCGGCCGGGCTTAGGTGCGCTTCGAGCACGCACACCTCGGCCATGGAGGTCGCGCGCAGCGTATCGCTCTTCGCGCGCCGCTGAGGGTCATCCGCGACGTCGGCGCGGGCGTCCAATGCGTCCAGGGTGTCTAGGGTGTCCAGGTGACGGCCAAGTCGCTGCTGCACGATGGCGAGGTTCAGCAAGGTGTTGGCCGTCTCGTGCAGCACGCGAGACTTCGCGAGCAACGCTTCAGCAGCCGAGAGCCGGCCTTCACGGGCAGCGGCGGTGCCCTCGACGAACAGGGCCTTGGCGTCGCTCGCTTCATCGGCTCGGGCGGGGCTGCTCACGCCACAGGTCACGAGCAGGCACAGACAGAGGGGCAGCGCGGCGGCCAGCGCGTGGCGAA
Organism: uncultured Polyangiales bacterium; assembly: GCA_964398415.1. Classification (GTDB taxonomy): domain Bacteria; phylum Myxococcota_A; class Polyangia; order Polyangiales; family DASUME01; genus DASUME01. Next base: position 1,075 of record CAYNOM010001369.1, read on the forward strand.
GAATGTTCATGGGCGATCGACGACAGGAAGGCATGGGGCGGCTCGGCAGGCACAGGCGCAAGCCTTCGACAGGCTCGAGAACCGTGGCGATTGTATCCGAAGGCACAAGCACCGCCTATGCCACGCCCTCTGGCGCGACCAGGGCGCCGCTTCTCGCGGCCGTGCGATCCAATCACGGGGCCAGCCGCAAGACTGGGGCGCGAAAGCGCAAAACACCGGACGACTCTGTAGCGACTTGGTCGATCCCTGCGTTGAGCCGCTCGCCGCGTGGCTTCGCCCGGCTGGCCGCCAGCGGCCGGCCGACCCTCGCCTGGCCTGTGGCGGCCGCTGCGCTGGCCGTGGGAGGCCAGTGACACCGCCGCGCCTCCGCCCCCCGCGTCGGTCCGCCGCCGGAAAGCGCTGGGAATCTGCGCTGAGGTACGCGTCTTCGGGGCAAGGCCAACGATGGCACGCACCGTGCTCAGAGCGGGCTCAACATCCCCGAGCACGCCACGCGCTTGGGGCTTCTCAGAGATCGCTGCCCTGCTGAACGCTTCTTCGGTAGGCATCTCCTCCTGCTCTCCTTTCGGCCAGCCTGCGTCATCTCGAGCCGCGGACTGCCACTGCGTTGCTCTGTCGTCCCCGCAACTCCCCGGTGGGCCGCGTGAGCCACTCGGTCAACCGAGGCATGCACCGTCATGCCTTCCTCGCAAAG
>CAYNOM010001370.1:0-1765 GCA_964398415.1 uncultured Polyangiales bacterium
CCTAATTATTCCGTCCATCATCACGCTGCCCGCTGCACCATCCTGAATAATTAGTTCCCATCCAAGAAGTCGCGCGGGCCTGAAAACACGGGGGAAACGAAGATCGGAGCTGACGGCAATTCGTGGGCGTGGTAAACAGGTGTCGTCTAAAAACCCCGTGTTTTCCAGCACCTACGAAGAAGCGCGGCAACTCCGATGCGACAGAAACTACACCCGCAGATGGCCTTCGCGCCAGCCCTGGTCAACCACGAGCACGCCCGGGAGCTGGATGCGATGAGCGCGGTGCTCGAGACGCACCCGCAGCTTCTCGACCTCGTGTTCCGGGACCTGCCGCGAGGCAAGGTGAGTCCGCGGACCGGACGGCCAGCGCTGTCGGCCGAGCAGGTTCTGCGTGCCGCCGTGGTGAAGCAGATGCACGGGTACTCGTACGAGGATCTGGCGTTTCACCTGGCGGACTCGCTGTCGTTCCGCACGTTCTGCCGTCTCGATCCGTTTGCGGCGGCTCCGAAGAAGTCGTCGCTCCAGCTCAACATCAAGCGCGTGACGGGCAAGACGTGGGAGGCGATCCATCAGGCGCTCGTCGCGCACGCGATGGATCAACGAGTCGAGGACGGCAAGAAGGTCCGGTTCGACTGCACGGTGACCGAGACCGACATCCACGTTCCCACCGATGGAGCGCTGCTCTGGGATGTCGCTCGCGTTCTCGCGCGGCTCATGTCGTCCGCGCGAGATGAGTTCGGGCTCGTGTTCTCCGACCGCACCCGCCGCGCGAAGCGCCGCGCCAATGGCGTGCGCAACGCCAGAAACTTCAAGACGAGCCGGCAGCAGTACGTCGATCTCCTGGCGGCCACCGAGGACACGCTTTCCCAAGCGCGGCGCATCGCGGGCGAGCTGGCGACGGTGTCCGCGGCGAGCATGGGGCAACTGGCCAAGGCCGAAGCCACTCGCGCAAAAATCACGCATTTCGTGCGCCTCGGCGAGCGCGTCGTGAGCCAGGCCCGCCGTCGCGTGGTCGGCGGCGAAACCGTTCCGGCCAGCGAGAAGCTCGTCTCGATCTTCGAGCCCCACACCGACATCATCGTCAAGGACAGGCGCGACACGCTCTACGGTCACAAGCTGTGCCTTGCCACCGGCAAGTCAGGCCTCGTGCTCGACATCGTCGTGCTGGACGGCAATCCCGCGGACTCGATGCTCGCGACGATGATGGTCGAGAGACAGGAGCGGCTCTACGGCCGCCCGCCCAGCCAGGTCGCATTCGACGGCGGCTTCGCTTCCAGAGCCAACCTCGATCTGCTCAAGGACAGGGGCGTCGGTGACGTCTGCTTCAGCAAGCGCCGAGGGATCGCCGTCACCGACATGGTCAGGAGCAGTTGGGTCTACCGCAGGCTCCGCGACTTCCGCGCGGGGATCGAGGCCGGCATCTCCTTCCTCAAGCGCTGCTTCGGCTTGACTCGCTGCACGTGGCGCAGCTTCAAGTCCTTCGGCGCCTACGTCTGGGCTTCCGTCGTCGCCGCCAACCTCCTCACGCTCGCCCGATACAAACTCGCCACGTCAGGCTGACGCGCCGGAAGCCCTCCCGCTCCGAGGTGGCGTGGACAGGTGCGCCCACACCACGCCATGATCGCCGCCACCATCGCCGCGATAGCCCGCGCTCGACTCGGACGGCTTCCAATCGCGTCAGAAAAACCGCGCGAATGCCCACCATGTGCCGCCAAGGCGAGTTTATGGATGGGAACTCACTAGTGAGAAGGTAGCCGCCCGTGGC
>CAYNOM010001371.1:0-1765 GCA_964398415.1 uncultured Polyangiales bacterium
TCAGAACGTGCAGCACTTGAGCTTCACGCCGTTGAGAGCCGTGTCGTCCTTGCTGCCCTGGCTCGCCTCCGTACGCACCGAGATGCCACACACTGCGGTCCCCTCGGGAATACTTTCGCCAGCTTACAGCCGAGCAGCTCGTGACGCGCGTGACCCTGGTTCGTCGCCATGGATGTAGCGGAAACGCTCGGGTACGTATGCCGAGGCCGTGCCCTACGCTACGGGGCGGCATGCTGGCTACCAGATCCTGTGGAAGGAGTCGGCGGTGGATGTGCTTCGGCCGCTTGGGCTGGTGGGGTAGGGAAGGCTGTGGTCGGCAGAGCGCCACGAACCGCTTTCGCAGCGTAGTGGGGTGCGAAACGGGAAGTTACGGTGACGGCCTCTCCCGACGAGCGTTCTTCGGAGCCAGTCCTCTACGACCATGGCACGGAGCTCCGCCGGTTGCCGCAGGGCAGCCAACCCAAGGAGACGGAGTGAAGCCGCTGCGACCGTCGGAGCAGTACTGCTTCGCAACCGCGACCCACTGTGATTGTGGCTCGCCACTCTTCCTCGGCCAAAAGGGCGCCGTCTCCGGAGGAGATTGCCCGTCAAGTGAGAAAGCTGCGGAAAAGGAAGTGGAGCGAAGCAAAGATCAAGAAGTGGTTGGATGCCACATCTCCTCGGTCGAACGACCCCAACGCATCACCTGGAGGGCATCGCAGCGTCAACGAATGGGCAGACTTCCTTGACGAGGCGCAAGCCCTTCGCCTCCATCGACGAGGCCCGAGTCTGGGTAGCCGGCTTCGTGGCTTGGTACCTCGCCGCTATGCGGCTCGGAAGAGGCGACAACTTCTCTGACACAGAGGGCAGATGCCTTCGCCATGCGCGACAGGATGCTCGCCGACGCGTCGCTCAGCTACACGGGTCCGTGAAGCGCATACCGCTCTATTGACGGGGATGGGCTGCGGTGAGAGCGTTGAGACTTGATCGACGATCCAACCAGCACTTTACTGCGAAGGCTGCGCTGCGCGGTGGTGGCCTCGAGCTTGGTAGCTTGCTCACCCAAGAGCCCACCGGATGGCGAGGCACCGAACCGAGCGCTTCCCCATGCAGGACAGCCCCCGACCGTGTTCGGTACTCCGGCGCAAACGCGCACCCATGCAGGACCGACCACGTCCACGTCCAGCGCTGCGCCTCAAGCCCGCACCCAGCAGTTGATCGACACATCGGCCAAACCGAGGGAGCCGTTCTCGAACTACCGCCAGGGCAAGGACCGCTGGCCACCTCCGCAGCGAGCAGACTGTGACGTCCGGCAGACGCCAACCCTGCTACTCGAGGCCGAGCTGCCTGTGGCCACGCCAACCCTTGGTGGCGTCCAAAGCTGCTACCCGTACCAACGCGCCATCGAAGGCAGGGCCCTCGGGCACGTGGCAGGATTGACGCCGAACCGGGCGTGGCTCCTTCCCCACCATCGCGCAACCGAAGTGGACGTTACCACCGCCTCACGGCTCGCGGCGTTCTACCGCACTGTGGCGGCCGCGGAGCACGCGTCGATCGCTGCGTTCAGTCGCGCCAGCCTCGAGCTGCTCGCCCAGGGCGCCCCCCCGTCGCTCGTGATCGACCATCAGCGAGCAGGCATCGACGAAGTGGAACATGCCAGACTCGCCTTCACGCTCGCGGCAAGATACGACGGGCAGCAACTCGGCCCCGGCGAGCTCCCGCTAGCCGCCGCGCGACCCCACAGCTTGACTGGCCTCGCGCTTTCCGTATTTCGCGAAGCGTGTAT
>CAYNOM010001372.1:0-1765 GCA_964398415.1 uncultured Polyangiales bacterium
CGGCGGTCGTGGGCTCGAGCTCGATCCCGATGCACTCGAATTCCGGCGGTGCTGCGGAAAGAAAGTTACCGCTGCCACACCCGGGCTCGAGGACGCGCCCGGTCTCCACGCCAAACGACTGAAGCGCTTCCCAGATGGCGGTCGCGTATCGCAGGTCGGTGAAGTGGGCGTTGAGCGTGCTGCGCCGAGCGGCCTCAAGCTCGCTCGGCGGCACCCAACCCTGCAGCAGCGCATACGCTGCGGACATCGCCTTGTCGTGCTGAGACGAGTGAGGATCGAAGAACTGCGGAAGGGCGCCCCACCCGGTCCAGCCGGCCAGGACCGTCAGGTCCGCTGGGCTCGGTTCTCGACGTTGCTCACTGAGGCGAGCGACCGTGTGGAGCGCATCGAGATTGGCCTTGAGCCTTCGCGCGGGCGAGAGCGGCCCCAGCCGAGGCCGAAAGACAGATCGCGCTCCGCGCGCCCGTGCGCCGGTTACGTCTCTTCGCTCGCCGGAGTCAGCAGCACCAGCTCGCGCAGCGCCTCGTTCTCCGCTTCGTTCTTCGCGGCGTTCAGCTGCTTGAGGTTCGAGAGGTAGTCGCTCCCCAGCTGCGGCCTGCGAGCTTCCATCAGCTCGTCGATCCTCGCTTCCACCTGCTCGCCCAGTTCCGCGAAGAACGACGTCGGGTCGCTCAACGCGCCGTACTTCTCCGGCAGGTGCTTCTGCCAGTACTGCCGAGCCAGAACGCTGTAACGGTTCACTGGAGGCCTCCTCACCAACGCTCCAAAGAAAGCTGAGCTGGTCGTTCATAATGACTCACAATTGGCTTTTGAGCTTCACCGCACGGCGGGCCTCGGCGGCCAGTGCTGCGCACCGTGCACAGGGCAATAGGCAATCGCAGAAGCGCTCGCAGCCGCACGCTTCGCAGTGACCATCGACCGCAAGCTCCGCGAGCGGCGCCGCGGGCGCCGAGCGCGCGCCTTCGCGCGCGCGCTCGGCATGCTGCGTGGGCTCTTGGCCTACGGCCACAGCGTGACCTCAGCCGGGATGAGCTGATTGCCGGCGCTCAGCGTGCCAAGGCCAAGCCCGCCGTAGCCGCTGTACCCCCAGCAGTACACGCGTCCAGAGCGCGTCTCGACGCACGTGCTCGCCGCGGACGGGCCTGAGTAAATCGCCCGAGCAAACTCGCCCTCGGGCAGGTCGACGAGCGTAGGCATCATCTGGTTGTTCGTGTGTCCGACACCGAGTTCCCCGTACCCGTTGGCGCCCCAGCACTGAACGCTGCCGTCGCCAAGCACCGCACAGACATGCGAGTCGCCCGACGCGATCGCGCGCACGTCCTCGAGCGCAACGGGCACAAAGCGGTTGCGCGCTCGGGGGACCGCATCGCTACCGAGCTGACCGTACTGATCGCTGCCCCAGCAGACGACCGACCGGTCTTCGCGCAGCGCACAGGCGTGGTGAGCGCCGCCGACGAGTGCAGTTGCGTCGTCAAGGAGCTCGTCGTTCGGACCCCGCACGAGCTCCGTGCGGTAGCCGACGTTGGCGTCGGTGCCCCAGCACCAGACGACCCCTGTCGTAGCGAGCGCGCAGAACAGGCTCCGCCCTGCATGCAAGGCGGTCGCAAGACGCACGTCGGGGACGGGCGAGCCTGCAAGCGCCTGCACCATCGTGCGTGACGGCAGCCTTCCCGAGCTCGCCGTGGGCTGCCCGTCACCGAATGCACCCGAGTACGGCGAGCCCCAGCAGTACGCTTCACCGCCCTCGGAGAGCACGCAGGTATTG
>CAYNOM010001373.1:0-1764 GCA_964398415.1 uncultured Polyangiales bacterium
GCGTTGTTGCTAAGTCGCGGAGTTCTGGTGACTTCGACCGCTGGCACTCTCTTTGAGATGGCCCGCTGCGGAGGTTCACCATGCTCGCCTACGGTCCCGATCCGCAACCCACGCAGCACTACAAAGCACGCGCCGCCGAGCGCGCGCTCCGCCACGACGTCGAGGAGTTCCTCATGACATGGGGCACCGAAACCCGCGCGGCCGGTGCCACGCACATCACATTGGTCCGACGCGACCTGCCCATTGCTCTGCGCGACACCGAGCAGGCGGCGCGCGCCGAAGGCTGGATCATCGTTGCAGCCGACGACGGCACACTGCTCACCTGTTATCGCAGAAACAATGCGTGGCGGTTCCTGCGTCGTAAGAGCCAAACGCGCCCGCGTCGGCGCTCCGGGAGGGCCGTCTGAAATGCTTGTGCAACGCATCGCACTCCTCGCAGAGCGTCTCGGCATCCCGTTGCCTCGTGTTGCGGGCCAAACGCGCCTTGGGCTATCCGGCACGATCCGCATCACTCGCCGGGTGCCGCTCATCTTTACGCAGCGCGCTGAGGATCAGATCGCCGAGGTCGACCCTGCTTTGACACGCGCCGGTCTCATCGACGCGATGAACGCCTCTCACGTCTGGACGTGGCTCGAGGTTCGCGGCGGCGAGGGGCGATGGAGATGGCCGGACTTGGGCGAAGAGCCGGACGCGCTCGTTCGCTGCAGCAAAGGCGATCTCCCACCTCAGGACTTCTCCGTCATCCTCTCGATGGCTCGCTGGTCGCTGCGCTGCGTGCCGGCTCGTGACGGCAGCGGCCTGCTCGTTCTGGGCGTACTCAAGCCTCGCCGCGCGCCCTGTGCTCGGTTGTTGGTCGCCTCCTTCAGCGACGGCGCCGACGCGAGTTTCGACACGGAGGGCATGTGCACCTTGGTCGCGTCTCAGACGCGGGTGCGCGTGCGCGTGGATCAGCGCGAGGTTGAGCGTCAGGCGAACGACGACCGCGACTTCATCACCGGCGTGCGTCGATACCTCGAGGCGCTCCGAAACCATGCCGTCTCTTCGACCCCACGCGCGAAGTATGAGCTCGTCGAACGCTCACCGGTTCGACTCCGCACGGTTGACGCGGACGCGTGGCCCCGAGCGTTCACCCGGCCCGGGACGCTTCTTCAGATCCCCACGGGAGCCGATCAGTTTCGAACGCTGCCGCTCCTGGACGTGTCCGACGACGGCGACGTCCTCACGATGGATGGCGACGACGAGCGCGGTGAGCTGCTCGAACAAGGAGAGCTGAAGGTTCGGCCTGGCGATGACTCCCTCCGGCGCATGCGTGAGGCGCTCGACACGATTGCGATGGGCACCGACGAAGCGCACGGGCGTCTGCTCGCGGCCCTGACCCGCCCTGAATCGCTGCAGGACTCGTCTCGCACCGAGAACGCGTCCGCCGACGCGCAGAGTGCTCGTCAGGAGCAGGCGAAGGACCTAGCCCTCAACACGCTGGACATCGCGCTCATCCACGGCCCCCCCGGCACGGGGAAGACGACCGTCATCTGCGGCATCGTCGAGGAACTCGTGAAGCGCGGGCAGCGCGTTCTTCTTGTCGCACCGACGCACGTCGCGCTCGACAACGTTCTCGAGCGCGTGGGCGACCGCTCCGGTGTCATGGCGATTCGTCTCGGCTCTCCGGACAACGTCGAGCAGCAGGCCCATCGCTTCCTCCTCCAGCACCGGAGCCGAGATCTGACCCGCGGCCTCGCGAAGGACCTACGCGCGGCCACCACGGAC
>CAYNOM010001374.1:0-1760 GCA_964398415.1 uncultured Polyangiales bacterium
GCGCGTGGGGCGCCGTCCCTTCTCGAGACCCAGCCGGGCATACACCTCGTCCTCGTAGAGCGCGTCGTCGGTGAGGCCCAAGGTCGTGCAGCGCGAGGCATCGACGAGTCCCTGCGCGAAGGCCTCCCTTGCGCCCTGCCCCGAAGCTTCGGTTCGGTGCGAGAGAGCTTCGAGCAGGCGCGCTTGCAGGGCGTGCACGATGGCGCCGAGCTGCTCGCGTTCGGGCGCGCTCATGCGATCGCGAGCCAGCGACTCGGCCGCGGTTTTGTAGTCGCCCTCGGCCGTGACCTGAACCTCGATCCCGAATCGATCGAGCAGCGGCTTGAGGTAGGTGCGCGAGACCGCGGGGCCGAGCAGGGTGAGCGTCGCCGGGGGCGAGAGCCAAAGGCTGTGGGCGACGCTGGCGACCAACATCTCGCGCTGTTGTCCCCCGTAGGGCAGATAGGCCACCACACGCTTGTCCGTCTCCTTGAGCCGCTCGAGCTCGCGGCGAAGGGACTCCAGGGTGGCAAAGCCAGCGTGCAGGCCCCCGATCTCGACGAACAAGCCCAGCGGGCCCTTGTGGGCCTCGAGCTGATCGACGAGCTTGCGCACCTCCCAGACCGAGGCCCGCGACGCGTGCGGCAGAGGTAGGTAGCGAGCGAGGCCGCGCACGCGCGGCACGGGGAGCTCAGTCAGCGACCCGTCGAGTCGCAGCTGCACCCATCTCACACGAGCGCGCGCACGCTTCACCCACACCGCCCACAGCGGCATGGCGATCACGCGTAGCAGATTGGACAAGAGGCGGAGGATGACGCGCACGCTTGCAGCCTACTTCGTGCACATGCCGGAGCCGACAAGGTTTTTTGCGGACCACCCTACCGATTCCTTGTTCCCGATAGCGTCGCGCTACGCTATCGTTTTGCTTCAGCAACGTCCTGACGCGGCGTCGCTAAGTATCCGCAGCGTCGAAAGCTTTACCGAGCAAGGTGGCTCTGATACCAACGAACGCAGAGGCGAGGTCGCTGTTCACGAGGCAACCTGTGAACGACGGGGCTCTGGCATTCGTGGTGAAGCCATGCCGAGAGCTCGCCGTGCGATCCGCCTGGAGGAGGCGATGAGCAATCCGCAGATGGTGATGTACGAGGAGGAGTTCAACCAGATCCAGGGGATCGTCGACAACCTGGTTCAGGCTGCCAACTCCAAGGTGGTGTTCATCATCGACAAGAATGGCCAGCTCATCGCAGCGGCGGGGGACACCGAGCAAATCGACACCACGTCGTTGGCGTCGCTCACCGCCGGCAACATCGCTGCGACGGGAGGCATCGCCAAGTTGCTGCGCGAGAACGAGTTCGCCACGCAGTTTCACGAGGGCGAGAAGGCCAACATCCACATTCAGCTCGTTGGCAACCGCGTCATCCTCGTCGTCATCTTCGACAACAAGACGAGCCTTGGCTTGGTGCGACTGCGCGTGAAGAAGGCCAGCGAGCAGCTCAACGCGATCTTCGAGGCGTTGCTGAAGAAGGTCGAAGATCCCGCTCACACGACGCCGTTTGCGGAGATCACCGACGACGACATCGACAACCTGTTCAACGACTGATCGCTTCGGGGTTAAGGAGTCTGGGAGCCGATGTCCTTCATCAACTACCTATCCCGCGAGATCAACTGCAAGATCGTCTATTACGGTCCCGGTTTATGCGGGAAAACGACGAATTTGCAGTACATTTATCAAAAGACGAACCCCGAGTCGAAAGGCAAGATGATCTCGCTCGCCACGGAGA
>CAYNOM010001375.1:0-1758 GCA_964398415.1 uncultured Polyangiales bacterium
CTTGGCTCGTGCCAATTTCAGGGATAATCGGTCCGGATTGAGGATCAGACTCCTCTTGCCAGTTTCGAAATGGCCGCGTATGTTTCGGCCGTGCTCGCACTGTTTAACCTGACAACGACGAAGAAGCCGACCCAGATGGGGCAGCTTCGTCGTTCGCGCGTCTAATAACAGGAGCGAACCCTCGAATCGAAAAGCCCCGCCGGACTCCGACGGGGCTTTTTAGATTTCACCCCCGACGATCCGGCCCCCACGTCAGGAGAATCCGTGTCCCATCCATTCCCTCAGTCTATGCCCGTTGTTGCGATCATTGGTGCCACCGGCGCCGTCGGGGTCGAACTAATCCGCTGTCTTGAACAGCGCCGCTTCCCGCTCTCCAACCTGCGCCTGTTCGCTTCGGCGCGTTCTGCGGGTCAGCGCTTAGCCTACGACGGCCGACAGCTGGTGGTTGAAGAGCTGCGGGATGAGGCGCTCGGCGGCATCGACATAGCCCTCTTCTCGGCCGGCAGTAGTGTCTCCAAGCACTTCGCGCCCCTCTTGGTTGATAGGGGCGCTGTAGTTATCGACAACTCCTCAGCATTCCGCATGCGAAGCGACGTGCCTCTCGTCGTACCCGAGATCAACGCCGCCGTGCTCCGCGAGCACCACCGCCTGATCGCCAACCCGAACTGCGCGACTATCATCGCCATCACCCCGCTCTGGCCCGTCCATCAGACAAACCCCATCCGCAGGCTCCTCCTCTCTACCTACCAAGCCGCATCTGGCGCAGGCGCCGCCGCCATGCAAGAGCTTGAAGAGTCGACGCGCGCCTACCTTTCCGCCGAAACCTACTCGCCCCGAGTCTTACCCCACCCATACGCTTTCAATGTCTTCAGCCACAACAGCGATGTCGATCTCGACACCGGCTACAACGGCGAAGAAACCAAGATCATGCAGGAAGCGCCGAAGATCTTCGGCGATCCAGAGCTGCGTGTTTCCGCTACCTGCGTGCGCGTGCCTGTTTTGCGCGCCCACTCGATTGCTATCACCTTCGAGTGCGAACGACCGATCACGGCGGCCGAAGTGCGTGCTCTTGTTGATCGCGCTCCTGGCGCTCGTCTCGTTGATGACCCGGCCCGCAATTACTTCCCCATGCCCCGCGATGCTTCCGGTACAGATGACATCCTCGTCGGTCGGATCCGCCAAGATCTGAGCGATCTGTCCGGCCGCTCGATTTCTTTTTTTGTCGCAGGGGACCAGCTGCTGAAAGGCGCGGCGCTCAATGCAGTGCAGATCGCGGAGGTCATCGCGGGTACAGTTGCCTAGCCCAATCGGGACCATTGAGCTTGGGGTGGGCTCGGTTGCTACGAGCAAGTGGGTGTGGTGGGGTGCCCGTCGTGGCAATGGCGACAGGAGAGACCGGGTGGAGGGCGCACGGCTCAGAGTGGCACACCGGGATGAGGGGGGGGGCGACTTGGATCTGGCTGAAATATCCTGGATAGGGGGCGCTCGTGCGCAGAGTAGGTGGCCCGTTGGCTGGCCCGGGAATTGCTAAGTGCCTTTTCATGAAACGCTCTCAATCGGCATTGCTTGCTGCGATCACTCTTGGACTAGCTCTTCCTCCTTTGGCTTGTGGCGAAGACCGGGGGGAGCGGGGCAACACTCCAGATAACGAACTGAGCACTGCGAGTTACGGGGCCACCTACGGAGACGATCGGATCGGCTACAGGTTCTCCGCTGAAGCGCGCGACGCTGCCTGGGCGCATTCAGAAAATGCGCTGG
>CAYNOM010001376.1:0-1757 GCA_964398415.1 uncultured Polyangiales bacterium
GGCCACGACGTGGACGCCGACCCGGACTTCGAGACCGCCGCGTACGCGCTGAGCGACTTCGACGACGCCCCCTACAACCCGCTGCGGTAGCGACGCCGGCCCTCTCTCTTGGCGCCGCAGGCGTGACGTGGGCGCTACGCCCGAGGCGTCACTGCCGTCGCGTCGCCGTACGCCTCGCGCTGCGCTGGGGCCCCGCGCCTGCGCGTCAGCTCGCGCAGCAGGGCCCGCGTCATGCTGGCCCAGCCCATGCGCGCGCACACGGCCAGATAGTGGCCGTCGGCGTAGCGCGGGTTGGCCGCCAAGAAGAAGGCATCTTCGGCACTCTGCGGACGGAACGGGCGCCGCCGCGAGACTTCGGCATCCTTGGTGACGAAGTGCGCCGCGTCTTCGTAGCCGGGGGCGGCTTGCACAGCCCAGCGTTCGATGGCGGCACGCAACACTTCGGGCTCCAAGCTCTCAGCGCGAGCCGCATAGGCGGGAGATGGGTAGAGGTTGTCGAGCAACCCCGAAAGCCCGCGATACAGCCCCGGATTGACCACGAACCCCACCATGTACGTGGGCGATCCGCACACGGCGAGCACACGAAAGCACGTCTGGATGCCTATGCGCATCGCAGCGCCCTGACCGACATGCTCCGGCAAAAGGCCCGCGAGCGGCTGAAATGCGCGCACGGGACGGCCGCCCACGACGACTTCTACGATCTTGACGAAGCCGTAGCCCACGAGCTCTCGCCCCTCGCGCATGTGCACCACGATGTTGTCGTCGTCGTGCGCATCACGAAACAGCGTCGTGTTGTCGTAGGCGCCGCCGAGCTCGCCGACCTCGAAGATGCGCCGATCGAGGGCCACGATCTCGTCGAGCGCGGCTGCGTAACAAGCGGTGGTGGTGCGTGAGCGAACGAAGGTCTGGCTCTTGAACGTCATCCCCTCGCCCAGAGCAACCCCAATGCCAGCGGTTTTACGCCGTGATTTCGTGGACGATGGGCATATCAATTCGACAATTCGCTGCGGCAGACATGGTTGGATGCGCAATCGCTTCCGCGCTCAGGCGCCGCCGGGGAAACACGGACCGTCCTCGACCGCAGCCCAGTGGCCATCTTCGTGGCAGATCAGGGCCACCGCGTGATCGGTGGCGTCCTTCACACACACGGACGCGCTGACGTCGAAGCAGTCGCAGCCCACGGCCCCGTCCACATAGGCCTTCTCGAGATTCTGGGCGGGGGAAAAGCAGCTCGTCGAGGGCACCGCATCCACGGCGGGCTGATCGCGTAGCGCACAGTGGCCGTCGTCGGCGCAGAAGGGCTCGGGCTTGATCACGGCGACGCAGGCGTCACAGGCCACCGCCTCGCACGCGACGGCCGTGGGGTTCTGCGCGCCCTTTTTCAGCGCAAGCCAAGCGCGGGGGTCGGCCGTGCAGGCCTCGCAGCAGCCCTTCGACGCCACCGCGCAGTCCTCGTCCTTCGTACAAGCGCTGACGTCCTCCTCGCGTAGATCGAGCACCACGCAAGCGCCGGCCTCGCAGCCCGCGTGGAGGGCTGGAGCCTTGGGGTCGTAAACCTTCACCTCGCAGGCACCACACGCCGGATCCGGGCCCGGACACAGGTTCTCGGCCTCCTGCATCGCCTGGCTCGAAAGCACCGCGACGACGTCGGCCTTCGTGGGCTCGCAGCTGCCGCAGCAGCCCTTGCCGATCAACGTGCAGTCGATCTCGACGTCACAGGAGTCGGTGCTCCCCTCACCGGCATCGTCACCCGCGTC
>CAYNOM010001377.1:0-1756 GCA_964398415.1 uncultured Polyangiales bacterium
GCGCCGATCTGGTGCGTTTCAACCCGGCGCTTCTCGAACTGGCGGCGCACTACCGCTTCGCTCCGAGGCCGTGCGCACCGGCGCGCGGAAACGAAAAGGGTCGGGTCGAGCGCGCCATCGGCTTTGTCCGCACGGCCTTCTTCGCGGCCCGCAGCTTCACCGATCTTGCCGACCTCAACTGCCAGGCCCACGCATGGGCCACCGGACCTGCTGCCGGGCGGCGCTGGCCCGAAGGCCGCGAAAAGAGCGTCGACGAGGCTTTCGCCGAGGAGCAGCCGAGGCTGCTCGCCCTGCCGGACGACGCGTTTCCCGCCGAGCAGCGCGTCGAAGTACGCGTCGCGAAGACACCCTACGTTCGCTTTGACCGTAACGACTACTCGGTGCCGCACCGCTACGTGCGCACGACGCTCGTCGTCATGGCCACCTGCGAGCGGGTGCGAGTCCTCGATGGCGCCGAGGTGGTGGCCACGCACGAGCGCAGCCTCGACCGCGACCGCCAGATCGAGGACCCGGCGCACGTCGCGGATCTGGTCGAATACAAGCGCCAGGCCCGCACCGAACGCGGCATCGACCGACTCTACCATGCGGTGCCGAGCACCCGGGTGCTGTTTGCCGAGCTCGCTAACCGCCAGGCCAACTTCGGCGCGGCCACCACCGCCCTGGTGCGGCTTCTCGACCTGCACGGAGGTGGCGAACTCGAAGCGGCCGTACGCACAGGCGAAGTGAGCGTGGCCGTCCGCCGGCCGTCGCTGCGCAGGTCTCCTGCGATCCGCGAATCCGCGACCTCGTCGTAAGACCGCACAATCTGACCGACTACGACCGTATCGACCACAGCGCCATGGCAGCAACGGAGAATGATGATGACGACGGCAGCAGCAAAGAACCCCGGGACGATGATGACAACGACACCTTCGCGTGAGCTGCGCGAGCGTGCTCGCAGGCTCGGCCTCGTCGGCCTCGTGCTTGGCTGGGACCAGCTCGGAGGCGAGCCCTGGATCTCCCGGCTCTTGGATGTCGAGGAGCAGGAGCGTGCTCGCAGGAGCCTCGAGCGCCGGCTCACAAACGCCCGCATCGGACGCTTCAAGCCGATCGCCGACTTCGACTGGAAGTGGCCGCGCGAGATCCCGCGGCAGACGATCGAGGAACTGCTGGCCCTGGACTTCGTCGCCGAACCGGCCAACGCGGTACTGCTCGGACCCAACGGCACCGGCAAGACCATGATCGCCAAGAATCTGGCCCATCAGGCGCTACTGCGCGGCTTCACCGTCCGTTTCACCACCGCCAGCGACATGCTGCACGACCTGGCCGCACAGAACTCCGACCTCTCGCTCGCGAGGCGGCTCAGGCGCTACACCGCCCCGCAACTCCTCGTCGTCGACGAGGTCGGCTATCTCTCCTACGACAGCCGTTACGCGGACCTGCTCTTCGAGGTCGTCACCCGCAGGTACGAGCAGCGCGCCACCGTCGTCTCCACCAACAAGGCGTTCGCCGAGTGGAAGGACGTCTTCCCAAACGCCGCCTGCGTCGTCACCCTCGTCGACCGACTCGTTCACCGCGCCGAGATCATCACCATCGACGGCGACAGCTACAGGCTCAAGGAGGCAAAGGAGAGAGCGGCGCTCAAGGCGGCGCCGAAGGCCAAGCGGACCTCCCGGTGACTTCACCGGATAGACGCGCTTCTAGGCCACCGCTAACACTCTCGACCACGGATCGCTACTCGCATGTCAGTCGTGAATACATCCCCCCTGTGTCAGGG
>CAYNOM010001378.1:0-1753 GCA_964398415.1 uncultured Polyangiales bacterium
CGGCTCGGCGCCCGCACCCGTCAGATTCGGGAGATGCTTCTCAATCAGGTCGAACGCGAGCGCGGTGTGCGCGGCGTGGCGATGGCTGAACCAGCCGCCATCCTTGTGGAACGGACAGTACAGCTGCAGGTGCGCGTCCAGCCGCGGGTCGCCATCGAATGCGCCGGCGCGCTCCGCGAACTTCCCCAGGTCGTGCAGGTAGGCGGCAAGCGCCACCCGCGCCGTCGCGTCCAGGGACGCCCGATCGTCCTGTGCCATTGCCACCGCCTCCCGGTTTGAATGCTCGACCATGCTACCCTTGTGACCAAGGCAATTGGCGCGCGGCAAGCTTGCCACAGGAAAAGGCGGATTTCGCGCCCTGCGGCACCACGGGTGAGAATATTTTTTGCGGCGCGGCTCGCGCCACGAGCGCCACGCCTAGCAGTTTGTTGAAGTTCGAACGTTTTTCATGAATTCAGCGATACCAAATTGCCGAAACAGCGTACTCGAACACCGGGAAGGACCCTTTGCGACCCCTGATCGGGGTCGTTTGCGTTCATTTTGCGCTCGCCGGACGCACCTCTCCCGTCTATCCACTCGGTTCTGGTGCAAGCAGCTTCGGTAGCCGACGCAGATTCACCACCGTCGCCGCGAGCGTGAAGAGCAACTCGACCTTGGCCAGGCCGCGCAGCTTCACCTGACGCAGGATGCCGTGCTGCTTGGCGTCACCGAACACGGTCTCGATCAACTTACGGGCGAACTGACTGATTTGGTATCCCGGGTGGCGCGTCGTGCGTTGATCGATACGGCTCGATCGGCCGGAGGTGTTCTGCGCCACGTGCGGCGTGACGTTGACCGCCCGGCAGCCTTCGACGAAGGACTCGGTGTCATAGGCTTTGTCCGCGCCGACGGTCTTGCGCGCTTCCCCGGGCAACTCGGCGAGCATCTCGATCGCCGCCTCGCGCTCGGCAGTGCCGTTGGCTTGGGTCAATCGCGTATCGACCACCAGGCCGTTGCGGTTCTCGGTGAGCACGTGCCCCATGTAGGCGGGAATCGCTCCGGCCTTCGAGGACTTGGTCGCGAGCTTCGCATCCGGGTCGGTCTTGCTCTGGTGCGTGTCGTTGGTTCGCTTCTTACCCTTGAAGTCCACCTCCGGATTGTTGCGGCTGCCGCTGCTCGGCGGTGGCGCCCCGTCCTTCGGCACGAAGCTCTTGTGCGAGGCCCAGGCGCGAATGAGGGTCCCGTCCACCGAGAAGTGCTCCGAGGAAAGCAGCCCCTTCGCCTTGGCCTGATCCAGCACGCGCGCGAACAACTCGCGGACCACCTCGTGCTCGATCAGCCGATCGCGGTTCTTGGTGTAGGTCGAATGATCCCAGGGCTTCTTCTCCACCTCCAAACCGACGAACCAGCGAAACAGCATGTTGTAGCCCAGTTGCTCGCACAACAGCCGCTCGCTCCTCAGTCCGTAGAGCGACTGAAGGATCAGCCCCCGCAGCAACTGCTCCGGCGGCGTCGAATCGCGCCCCGAGTCCGCATACATCGCGGCAAAGGTCTCGTCCATCGCACGCAGTGCCGCGTTCACGATCTCGCGGATCGCTCGCAGCGGATGCGCCTGCGGAACGTAGTCCTCCAGCCTCAGGTAGCTGAACATGCTGTCTTGGGTCACATCGGCTCCACGCATCGTCATTCCCCTCTTATTCTTCTCGACGATGGTTCGACAACGCTTGTCGCATCGAATTCCATGAATTCGCGGCAAATTTCAACAAACTGCTAG
>CAYNOM010001379.1:0-1747 GCA_964398415.1 uncultured Polyangiales bacterium
GCCACTTGCGAGGCCTTCGGTCGTGTCGATGTCGGCTTCTACAGCGCGGGCTTCTCGCGCGAGCGGGCGCTCGTTCGGACGAGCGACGACGACTTCGACGCCGTCCTCGACGTGCAAGTGCGCGGTGCCTTTCGCTTCATGCGCGAGCTCGCGAACAAGCTGGTGGAGCAGCGTCAAGGAGGCTCGATTCTACTCACCACGTCGGGCGTGGGGCTGTTTGGCAGCGCAGGGCAAAGCGCGCTCGCCGCGGCCTCGGGCGCCACCGCGGGCCTGACGAAGACCGCGGCCACCGAGCTGCGTCGCCATGGCATCCGCGTCAACGCGATAGCCCCCACCGCACGGACCCGTCTCACTGAGGAGTTGCCGCTTTTTCGCTCGATTCGTGCGGATTCGCTCACCCCCGAGCACGTGGCGCAGGTGGCCTGCCATCTGCTGTCGGACGCCGCTCGCGATGTGCATGGCGAGATCGTCGGGGTCGCCGGCGGTCGCATCTACAGCTTCCGCGTTAACGAAACGAGCGGGCTCTTCGAAGAAGGCCCGCCCATTTCACTCGGTGCACTCGCCGACGCGTTTCGTCAGGTGACGCGCAGCTGACTGCCGTGCTCCGTCAGTCGCCCCGCAGGTCGATGATCACGACGCCGCGATCGACGTCCTCCGGCTCCCGATGCTCGCGCGCGGGTCTGGGAGGAAGCGGTAGCTCCAGAAACGGTTGCTGAGGCGCGTTGCGGCGCTCTCGCTCTTCCCGTTCCCGAATCTGCTCGATGATGAACGGTGGCAGCATCGCTCACTCCTTCCACCCGTGCGGGTGCGTTCGCCTCGTCCTCCAGAACCTCTGCAACGTGTATGCCAGCTTCGATTTGCCTTCGCGGTCTCTCGCGTGCGAACGTCCGCTGTCACTCAATTCTACGCTCCGCGAAAGAAAACCGTCCACTCCTCCAATCTCATTCCTACAGTAAAGGTCAGCACGGCCTTGGGATCTGTCAAGGGTGCTGGCTTCCATCCCTGGGACACAAGCTTTCAATCTGCAGTTCAGCTCACTCTGCAGCGTGTGCTGGTATCATACCCGCAAGAGTGATTGTGCCCGTGGCCAGGTTCTTCCTCCTCGTCGTTGCCTTGTGGACCTCGGCCATCCTACAGGTGCGCGCACAGCCCGCCGGCGAATCAGCCGAAGCCTGGGAGGGCCTCTCGCAGTTGGTGCGAGCCGGCGAACAGATCGGGATCGACGTCCGGGCACCGACCGAGCTCGAGCTCGGCCAGCTCGAGCCCGCGGACGCGCTCGTGATCGTGGGTCCAGAGCAGGCTCTGCCCATTGGGTCCATCACGAGCTTCTTGCGCGAGGGCGGACGCGTCGGACTGCTCGACGACATAGGCACAGGCGATCGGCTGCTCGCAGCCTACCAAGTCACCCGAGCGACCGTGCCCACCACCGGAGTGCCGGCCCTGCGGCGTGACCCCTCCCTGCTGGTCGCCTTCGCGGCCAGCGAGCATCCCCTCGTTCAGGACGTGCCGCTGCTCCTGACGAACCGCGCAGTGCAGCTCTATCACCCCGATCTCAAGCCCGTGTTCACCTTCGGCCGCACCTCCCACGCGCTCTTGCTGGCCGGGGCGGTGGGGGCCGGAAGATTGGTCGCAGTGGGCGACGCCAGCCTCGTCATCAATCAGATGATGGCGATCGCCGAGCATCGACGCTTCGCGCAAAACCTCCTGCGCTATCTCGCCCGCCCCGATGGCCGTGTCTGGCTCGTAG
>CAYNOM010001380.1:0-1745 GCA_964398415.1 uncultured Polyangiales bacterium
GCAGCGAAACGAGTGAGTGGTGGGGACGCCTGGCGGACGCCTGGCGCGCCCGCTTCAAGAAGCGCGCCGTATGAGACTCGGCCTCCGCCCCCTCGATCGTTACGTCCTCTCCGAGTTCTGGAAGGTGCTCGTGGCGACGGCGCTCGGCTTTCCGTTGCTTGTCATCATCATTGACATCTCGGAGAAGCTCGACAACTACCTCGCCCGCGAGCTGACGATGCAGGACATCGCGCTGGCATACCTCTTCGGGATTCCGGAGACGATGTTCCAGGTGCTGCCCGCGGCGGTCCTCTTCGCGACGGTGTTCACGGTGGGGGGATTCACGCGACACAGCGAGATCACGGCGGCCAAGGCGTCGGGCATCTCCTTTCATCGCTTCATCCTGCCGATTGCGGGCGGGGCGGTGGTGGCGACGTTCATTGGACTCGCGCTGTCGGAGATCATTCCGCCGCTGAATGCGCGACGGCTCGAGCTCCTGAAGGAGAAACAAGTGCGTTCGGCCAACCAGCGCACGAACTTCGCCTACGCCGCCGATGAAGGGCGTGTGTACAAGATCGGCTACGCCGACGTGGGCACCGGATCACTCACCGACTTGGAGATCGAACGCCGCGGTACCGGCCCGAGTTTTCCGAGCTATCTGGTGACGGCCAAGCGAGGGACGTGGACTGAGGGCGGGTGGACGCTGATGGATGGCTACTTCCACGTAATCCCCGACTCGCTCTCCAACATCAGCATCCAGTTCGATTCGCTGCACGACCGGTTCTTCACCGAGCAGCCGCTGAACTTGATGGCGAATCCGAAGGCGCCGGCCGAGATGGGCTTTGCGGACCTGGGACGATTCATCAATGCCATGGAGCGCTCGGGCGCGGACGTGCGCAAGCTGCGTGTGGAACGGATGCTAAAGATTGCAATTCCGGTCACTTGCGTGATCATCATGCTGATTGGCGCGCCGTTGGCCACCAGCACGCAGCGTGGCGGCACGGCGTATGGCATCGCCATCAGCCTCGCGGTCACGGTTATCTTCCTCGTGTTGCTCCAACTGACCCAGGCGATTGGCGCCGGCGGCCTCGTGCAGCCGGAACTCGCCGCCTGGATGCCCGGTGCACTCTTCACCGCCATCGGGACCTACCTGTTAATCAAAGTCAGGACCTGACGTGGGTTCCCGCCCGACCGAAAGTTTTCCCGTCGTGCAGCGCTCCAGCCTCCAGTTCTTTCGAGGCATGGGACGCGCGGCGCTGTCTCTCTTCGGCGGCATTGGCGCGCGGGTGCTGTTTCTCCGCGAACTGGTGCGCGCCGCGAAAGAGGGGCGCACGTGGTCGCGCGAGGTCTTCCACCAGATGCGCACGATCGGCGTGGATTCCCTCCCCCTCACGATCATGGTGGCCGCCTTCATTGGCGGCGTAATCACGATCCAGATTCGCTATCAGCTCTTCCCGGGGATTCAGCTCTCCATCGTGGGCCTGAGCGCGCGGCAGATCGTGATACTCGAGACGGGCCCGCTCCTCACGGGCCTCGTGCTCGCCGGGCGCGTCGGCGCCAAAATGACGGCCGAGATCGCGACGATGCGCGTGACGGAGCAGATCGACGCGCGCGAGACGCTCTCCTTCGACCCCGTGGCCTACCTGATCATCCCGCGTGCCCTGACCGTCCTGCTCGCGATGGGCGGCCCACGTATCGAGGCGTTCCTCTCGGCGACCGAGTACCTGTCGTTCTTCCTGCGCATGTGCCTGGCGTTCGCGGTGGTG
>CAYNOM010001381.1:0-237 GCA_964398415.1 uncultured Polyangiales bacterium
CCACCTCGCAGTACGACCACGTCATCTTCGACACCGCTCCTACCGGTCACACCCTGCGCTTGCTGGAGCTGCCCGCGGCCTGGTCCAACTTCATCGACACGAACGTCGGTGGCACGTCGTGTCTTGGTCCGCTCGCAGGCCTGCGCGCGCAGAAGGAGCTCTACGCCGCGTCGAACGCAGCGCTGCGCGATCCGAAGCAGACGATCCTCGTGCTCGTGGCGCGCCCTGAGCCCTCGT
>CAYNOM010001382.1:0-1744 GCA_964398415.1 uncultured Polyangiales bacterium
CCCATGCATCCTATTAGCTCCCGTTCGGTGCAGGACTCCCCGTAAGGCGAACTCGGGCGTATACTACTCCAATGAGCGATTTGCCCTGGAAAGGAGCCGATGTGACTGAGATTCTGTTCGTCGTTACCGAAGCCGCCGAAGGCGGGTATTTGGCAACCGGCGTCGGCGCGTCGATCGTGACTGAAGCCGACGACCTTGCCGAACTCCGGATCGCAACGCGTGACGCAGTGAGATGCCATTTCGATGAAGGCAATCGGCCGAAGGTGATCCGGTTGCACCTGGTCCACGATGAAGTGATTGCCGCCTAGGCATCGCCGGTGGTACGACTACCGAGGGACCTCTCTGGCCACGACGTTGCACGCGCGCTTCGTGTGATGGGCTACACGATCACTCGCCAAACGGGCAGCCATCTGCGCCTGACCACTCAGCAACACGGCGAACATCACGTCACCATCCCCGCGCACCCGCAGCTTCGCGTTGGTACGCTTGCGGCGATACTCGGCGAAGTGGCCCGGCACGCTGGTCTCGATCGGGACGCGCTGACCAGACAGCTGTTCGGCTGATCGAAATCCCATGCGGTGCGATGCCGGGCGTGCGAGCGGGGCGGCCGACTGCCTAAGTCACTGCCCTAATGGTGGACGACCCATTTCCGGCGCATCGGGATGTTCACGAGGAGTTGTCCAACGCTCCTAGAATCAGCGAACGTGCCGTGTCGAACGAGCCGAACTCTCCTTCCGCGAGCATGTGGCGCACGCGCGCGCTCAGGGCTGTAACCCCACCCAGCTTCGAGGTGACGACCTCGTATTCGGGTGATTCCGCCGCGAAGAGCGAAAATCCATCCGGCGAACACGCGAGCGCCCATCGTTCAGTCTCTGTGAAGACACCCGTTTCAATCGCGCCGAGAACGGTGTCGACGAACAGGGGCTCGGGCTCGAAGCGAGCGAGGGGCGTGACGGATTCCGGCTGGCTACTCCCGAACTCGTCCCGCAACCCGCACACGGCAACCTCGCGCACCCCGAGGTCCTCGAACGCGGTAACGAGCCGTAAGAGATCCTCTTCCTGCACGTCGAGTCCAAAGGGAAGCACGGTCACTCGCCAGGAAGTGTGAGCGAAGGGACCCTCTGCGATTCGTCGACCAGTGAAGAGTCGGGATTGCCGTTGCCGCCAAGCGGAGTTGAGGCTCATCTGTGCCTACACACGAAAAATGTCGGCTGGACCATCATGGATTGTCGAACCTCACCTTCGTCGGTCGATGGCCAGGTCGGTTGACCTGCACGGTCGGATCGCCACCTGAGGAAGTTGGTCGAGAGGACGCCGTGCCTCCACCCGGGAGCCGGATGTACTGCGTCTTTCCGTCCTTCGACGTCTGTACCTCACGCCCAAGCTGATCTGCCATCTCGCCGAGCGCTTCTTCCGCGGAGAATCCTTCCCCAGTCCTGTCGACGATTCGAGTTCCGGTGGAAGTCTCGCTGACCTCGCCGTCTCCCTCGAGTTTCCCAACCGCTTCATCAGTCCGCGCATTCGCTCGCCACTCCTGAGCTGCCGTCGCCACGAGCGCGACAGTGAGAAGAACGCCATGCCACGCCAGCTTCGCTCCAGCGGCGCAAACCGTCGGCATGGGGATGCACGCCGGATGCAGTCCAAACGGATCCGAGAAGTTGACCGGATCCCCACCCGCATACCCGTACTGGTTGACCCCGCCTGCGAGCCCGATTGGGTCGCGCTGCGTGGTGTGGCCTGCACC
>CAYNOM010001383.1:0-1742 GCA_964398415.1 uncultured Polyangiales bacterium
ATCGGCATCATGTCGGCGAAGTTCAGCGAGTGAATCATCGGGCGCCGCACGTTCTGCGTCCCATGCCCTGGCAGAGAGCCTAGAAATGCAGCTGGGCGATTCGTTGACTCGACCACTGCGATGAAGCCGCGCTCCTCAAGAGCCTTGCGCACCACCTGCGCCTTCTCCAGCGCCTCCACCCTCGTCGTCCCGCGGAGCACGACCACGGTCGTGTAGTGCCCATAGCGCACGGCACCAGACTCGCATCACGATCCGCAAAGCCGGTCGTGCCGAACATCTGGCTCGTGAGGGGCACAACCTTCTGCAGCCACTTGCCCTCGAACGACTTCAGCCGGCCACGCGCGCCCGCATAGTCCAGCACGATGAAGCGCGACGACCACCGAAAGTCGATCCCCAAGGTCGTCAGTACGTGGAGAAATGCGGGCGTGCTTTGCGCCGGCAGGTCCTGGACACCCACGACCTCGACCGCCATTTCATCGTACCAGAGGCCGCCATCCCTTCCGATCAGGTCCCGCGCCAGCAAGCAGTCGATGTGCTCGGGGCACCGCGGGGAGCGAACGGGTTGCCACCGGCCGTTCAGCACCAGGTGCAGCGCCTGAAGGAGCTCGTCGTTCTCCGAGGAGCTGCGCATTCGCGCGACCTCGTCGAACCCACTCGACAGCGCTTCCTCAAGCTCAGCGAGCTTACGCTCGAAGCGCGCGATGCGGCCCTCAAGGCCCCGAAGCTCGTCCTCAGCCTCTTCGCCGAGGAGCTTACCGAGTCCCTTCTCCACCGCTCGGCTCGCAACCGAGGGGGCATGCGTCACGAACAGGGCAAACTCCGTGCGGTAGTAGCGCGCCCGTTCAGCGCGCTCCTCGTCGATCAGGTGATCGACAGGCTCGAGAAACTCGCCCGGGCTGTACTGGTGCACGGGCATGCGAATGGCCTCCAAGTGCACCATCCAGCCCGCATCGAGTCGCTTCAGCGCGTTATTGACGGCCTGCGAGACCGCCGCGAGCTCCTCCGCCGACGAGCACTCGATGTCACGCCCGCGATACCAGAAGCCGCCGAGCAACGCGCCGCCGTGCGCGGCGAAGCGATCCTTCAACAGCAGCACTCCGTCGCCGACCACGGTCTCGTAGCCAAGGACATCGCAGAACCCGCTGTAGGCTGACGTCCCGGCACGCTCCGCGCGCAGCAAACGCTTTGCGCGTGCCACCACCGACGCGCCCATGCGAGCGATGGGTGCAGGGGCGAGCTTCACCGGACCCTCCGTTCGGCATCCCAGCGAGAGCGGCCGACGTAGACCTGCCGGTACTGAACAGCCTCGTGATACACGGCGATGTGCTGTGGATCGCGCTTCGCCTGACGGCGAAAGTACGCAAGCCCTGCAAACAGAATCACCCCGCCGTAGGCGATGTATTGGTATTGCCCGCCTGCACTTCCGATCGGTCCAAGCAGCGAGAACGCCACCGCGCCCACGCCTATTACCGCTCTGCGGTCGCACCCGAGCCACAACTCCGGCCGCACCAGCGCGCGCATGATCGCCAACTTCCTCACAGCACGGCTCCAGTGCCGAAGAAGCTCCCCGTTTGGCCCGCAGCCCACGAGACCGCGATCCCCAGGGTCGCGACGAAGGCGAGCGAGCCGACGAGCTCCATCCAGCCGCTCTTCGCAAACGCGAGGAACATCCCGATGCCAAGCACGGCGACGCTCGCGACTTGGGCGATGTTCGCCTTGATCATGTTGACCAAGCCGCCCAG
>CAYNOM010001384.1:0-1027 GCA_964398415.1 uncultured Polyangiales bacterium
CGGCCATCGACTTCCTGCGTGAGGAGCCAGGGATAGGACTCCCGCTCGCTCGCCTCGCGCTGCACGTCCTCGGGGAGGTAGACCCCCGTGTGTCCGTCGCCAAGCGTCCGGATGAACCGCTGCAGCTCGCGGTAGTAGTCGTAGGTGGTCGTCGTGGCGAGCACCTTGGGCAGGGTCGCCCGATAGAGCGAATCCCACTGCAACTCCGGCACGCGGTCGAAGTAGGCGAAGTTGTAGTTCGCCTCCTGCCAGAGCAGCGAGAGCCCGTAGATCTTGTCGGCATCGCTGAGCGCGACGGGTGGGGCCGCTGGCGCCGCCTGCGCCGGCAGCGCGGGCGGAAGGGCGAGAAGGAGGGCGGTCGCGATCGGGATCATCCGGGACAACATGGGCAGCTCGCTGGTTGTGGTGCGCGTGATCATCATGACCGGTTTGGACGATGCGATCACGCCAAGGGTTGCAATCCGCATCGTGTCGTGCCTCTCTTGGGGATGTCCTTGATGCGTCAGATTCCGACAATCCCGACAGGTCGCCGATGACGGCACGACTGCGCGCAGTGATCGTCGGCGCGGGTTCGCGCGGCAATCGTGTCTTCGCGGAGCTGATGGCCGCCAACGACGTCGGCTTCGAGGTGGCCGGCGTGGTCGAGCCCGATGCTGGTCGCCGTGATGCGTTCTGTGCCCGCTACGGCGTCCCTGCTGAGCGCGCATTCGCGACGCTCGAGGGGTTCCTCGCCGCGCCGCGCTTTTCCGACATCGTCTTCGTCTGCTCACCCGATCGGACGCACTTCGCGATCTGCCGCGACCTCTCCGAGGCGGGGCACGCCATCATGCTGGAGAAGCCGGCGGCCACCACCCTCGCCGAGTGCGTCGAGTTGCTGGAGATCCAGCGGCGCTGCGGCAACCCGGTCTTCATCGCGCACGGGCTCCGCTACGCGCCCTTCTTCCGCGCGGTGAAGGCGTTGCTCGACGGCGGCTCACTCGGCACGATCCGCCACATCCAGCTCACCGAGCAGGTGGGGCACTGGCAC
>CAYNOM010001384.1:1037-1741 GCA_964398415.1 uncultured Polyangiales bacterium
TTCGCCCATAGCTACGTGCGCGGACAGTGGCGCAGGGCCGATCAGGCCGCGCCGATCGTGCTCACCAAGACCTCGCACGACCTCGACATCCTGCAATGGTTGGTGGATGAGCCGGTGGCCAGCGTCACCTCGCACGGTTCGCTGAGTGCTTTCCGCGCCGACCAGGCCCCCGAGGGTGCCACGGCGCGCTGCGTGGACTGTCCGTTGCAGGACACCTGCCTGTACAGCGCCACCCGCTTCTACCTGGAGGAACGCCCGGAGTGGCCGTACGACGTGGTGCTGGAAGGCGGCCCCGACACCCAGGAGCGGAGGCGCCGCGCCGTCGAGCACGGCCCCTACGGCCATTGCGTCTGGCTCAATGACAACGACGTCTGCGACAATCAGGTGGTGCTGCTGGAGTTCGCGTCGGGGAAGCTCGCGACCTTCTCGATGCATGCGCAGACCGCCGACAACACGCGTGACCTGCGGATCTTCTGCGATCTCGGCGAGATTCGCGGCGACCTGCGCCGCGGAGAGCTGGTGGTGTCGCGCTTCTCGGGGCAGAAGGATGACCTCCGCCCCGAAATCATCGAGTTGCCACTCACTACCGACAGTCATGGCGGCGGTGACCTGGAGCTGCTGCGGGCCCTGCACGAGCATCTGACCGAGGCGAAGCATGCCGACATCATGACGTCTCTCGAGCGCTCGCTCACGAGCCATGTGAT
>CAYNOM010001385.1:0-751 GCA_964398415.1 uncultured Polyangiales bacterium
AATGGTCGTTTGGCCGCTACCCCGTCGGACCCTCCGGATATGGTCAGGTCCGAGGTCGACATGCCGCCGAATTTCCGAGCCGAGGATAGGGAGCAGGCGATCCTGTTCCCTCCCTCGCTGGACGAGTACATCCCTGAGGGTCACCTCGCCCGCTTCGTGCGCGAGATCATTGAGCAGTTCGACGTCGAGGGGCGCCTCCAGCCCTTCTATGAGGACTACCACCCTGAGGGTCGCGGCGGGAAGGCGTTCCACCCTCGCGCGATGCTCGGCGTGATCGTTTATGGCGTCACCCAAGGCACGGTGAGCTCGCGCAAGATCGCGCGCGCGTGCCAGGAGAACCTCGCCTTCAGGTTCCTCGCGTCGAATCAGTTCCCCGATTTCCGCTCGATCGCGAAGTTCAGGAAGCGACATCTCGAGGCTTTCGGCGGTCTGTTCCGCGAAGTGCTCAAGCTCTGCCAGGCCGCAGGACTGGTCGAACTCGGCCGCGTGGCGATCGACGGCCGGCGCGTGAAGGGAAATGCGTCACGCGACACGACACTGACGGCGGAGGCGCTCGACAAGCAGATCGCCGAGCTGATCACGGAACTCCTCGTGAACGCCGAGCGCGCCGACGCCTCAGAAGACGCTGAGTTCGGCGACGACTCCGGGGACGACCTACCTCCCGACTTCCGCAGCAAGGAGGACCGACTCGAGCGGCTGACGAAGGCTCGACATGTGATCGCTGATCGTGAGCAGCGGATGCTGGACGAGC
>CAYNOM010001385.1:761-1735 GCA_964398415.1 uncultured Polyangiales bacterium
TCACAAGAAGAAGCTCGCGCTGAGGAAACACTTCGAGGAATCAACGGGCAACAAGAAGAACACTCGGCCGCCGAAGGCGCCGAACACGAAGGAGAGCAAGAACACCAAGGCACCGCCGAAGGCGAACACGACCGACCCTGACAGCCGAATGCTCAAGGTGCGGCAGGGCTTCGTGCAGGGTTACAACGCGCAGGTCGCCGTCGATAGCAGCTCTCAGGTGATCGTGTCGCAGCACGTCACCCAGGACGCGAACGACGCATATCAACTCGGGCCCGCCCTCGACGGCATCAAGGCGAACCTCGGTCGACTGCCTGACGAACTCGTCGCTGATTCGGGGTACTGCTCGGCAGACAACATCGACCTCGCCGAGCTGCGTGGAGTCGAAGCGTTCATGGCGACGAAGAAGGACAGCAAGCAGCGGAAGGCGTCGAAGGTCGGTGTCGCACCTCGCGGCCGTCCACCGTCGGACCTGAACCCGCGCGAGCTGATGGAGCGAAAGCTCCTCACGAAGCGAGGACGAGAGGTCTATCGCACACGCGGCCCAGTCGTAGAGGGCACGTTTGGCCAGCAGGTGATGCGCGGACTCACGACCTTCTGGTTCCGAGGCCTGGACGCGGTCCGCGTCGAGTGGTCGCTCTGGTGCACGACCCACAACCTGCTGAAGCTGTGGCGTGCGAGCGCGGTGATCGCATGAGGAACCGCCCGCGCGGCCCGCTCGAGCTCGATCCACGCGGCTCGCGACGGGTAGGGCCTCGAGCTACCGACGCGCCAAGCGACGCGCCTATCGCCCGGATAGGCTGACGTCACCAAGCAAGCGCTCGTGCAGAGTGTGGATAACTCTGGCGCGTCTTCGAGGGACACGCCCTGTAGGGGCGCGCGTGTGCGCCCGACCGGCCAGGTGGGTGATCGTTCGCTGAACGTCGGGCGCGCACGCGCGCCCCTACACCTCCGCGAACGGCCTCATTCCGAGGGGC
>CAYNOM010001386.1:0-1735 GCA_964398415.1 uncultured Polyangiales bacterium
CCGCGTCCGCGGCGTGCGCGAGACGGTCGGGTCCCTGGAGGCCGTGTCCGACAGCGTGGCCTGCGTGGTGGAGAGCTTCCGGGTGTGAGCCGCTCTCCTGCGCCGACGGGCCCGCGCCGGCCCGTCCGCGAGCTCGTCGCCGACAAGCAACGGCAGGAAGCGAAGCTCCGCGGAGAGCAGCGTCCTCATGAAGAGCCCGGTCGCGTTGCCAGGGCTTGCGGTCCGGAAGTCGTGCTCGAGGTGCTCAAAGCGGCTACGGTGCTCGAGGCCGAATCGAAGCCACGGGAGGCCCAGCGCCTCGTGGGCACGCCACGGGCGGTGCTCGCTGGCGCTCGCGAGGGGCGCGGGTCTTGGATGCGGCGAGGCCTGCGCGGGCGTAGGTGTGGCTGACACCGACGGTGGATCTGTCGGAGGACGCAGCTCGGCGGCTTCGCTCGGTGTTTCCGCGACCTCGCCGGTGGGCGTCTGGGCGAGCGCGAACCTTGGCGCGGCGAGTATGACGACGAAGACCAGCCATCTTGGACGTGTCACGCTCATGCGGCTTTCACCTCGGCCACTCGAGGCTCAGCGCTCGATATGCGCACACCCGACACACGTGACCTCGATGGTCTTTGCTGAAAAACGCCCCGTTC
Source organism: uncultured Polyangiales bacterium (assembly GCA_964398415.1). GTDB lineage: Bacteria > Myxococcota_A > Polyangia > Polyangiales > DASUME01 > DASUME01. The sequence continues at coordinate 633 of CAYNOM010001386.1, forward strand.
GGTCTGATGCGTCGACAGCTCCAACAGAAGTGGCCGCGGCGCGTGGTCATCAAAGGGCGTCGTAGCAACGGGCCGCACGAGTGCCAAGCGGATGGGTTCCGCCCACGCAGGCGCGGCTACGAACCGCTGAATCGCCTCGACGAGCCGCGCGTCGCGTCGCCAATTCACGCCCGAAGCGAGGGCTCGAAGACTGAGCGCACGTTCGCGCAGCTTCGAGTGTGGGCCGCGGACGAGAACGCGCACGTGCGTCGCCTCGTCTCGGAAGGCACCCGACTACGCCTGCCCTGGGCGAGTCGCGTCGCGTGGCTCGATGCGAATCCGCGTCGCGTCCTCGCGTTGCTCGAGCTCTTGAAGGACGACCCCACGATGCTCGTGCGGCGTAGCGTCGCGAACAACCTCAACGATCTCAGTAAGGTTCACGCCGACCAGAGCGTCGAGACATGCCGAGCGTGGCTTCGCACGACGTCGCCTGAAACCCGTACACTCGTCCGTCATGCGCTGCGGTCGCTCGTGAAGAAGGGGCACCGCGGTGCACTCGATGTGCTTGGCGTTGGCGCCAGCCCGCACGTCGAGCTCAGCGCAGCGCGCCTCTCGGCCAAGGCGATCCGCCTCGGGGCTGAGATCCGTTTTTCCTTCAGCCTGCAGAGCACATCGTCCCGCGCGCAGGAGCTCGTCGTCGACTACGCGATGCACTTCGTCAAGGCGAACGGCACGTCGCGACCAAAGGTCTTCAAGCTCAGGCGCATCACGCTCGAAGCAAACGAGTCCGCGAGCTTCGAGGGTAAGGTGTCCTTCGCGCCGATGACGACGCGGCAGCACTATCCGGGGCGCCACCGCATCGAGGTGCTCGTGAATGGTGTCGCGTTCCCGCTCGGCGAGCTCGAGGTTCGCTCGTGAAGCGCATGTCGGCATCGCTTCAGCTATCATCCGCGGCATCTGATTCGTCGGAGCCTGAACCCATGCCGAAGTGAGCTCGTCGACCAAATCCGCAGTGCACTCACGGTCCGAGGACCGAACATTGCTGTCGACGGCCTGCCGTTTCATCGCGAGGAGTGTTAGACCCGCCGCATGGGACTCCTGACCTTCAGCATCAACGTCACCCT
>CAYNOM010001387.1:0-1734 GCA_964398415.1 uncultured Polyangiales bacterium
GAACCGAGGAAGACTTCCTGTCTTTCGCAGGTTTGGGCTGCGGACGAAAGCCGCTATGAGCCATTTTCCGACGGCTCGTCAGTTGTTCTTGGGCGCGCCCGGCAAGGGCAAGCCCTCGACGTCATCGGTGCCGTGGATCACCTGCTCGGCGAGCTTGATCTTGTCTTCGATCTGGGCGCCCATCAGCATCACGATGCGCTGGGCCTGGGGGCTGCCCGCGCCGTGCATCGCCTCGACCAACGTCGTGACGCTCGTCATGCCCTCGATGTAGCGGCCGAGCTTGATGCGCTCCATCACGTCGAAGTCGGGCTTGGCCGTGTGGTACTTCTTCACGAGGTGGGAGATCTCGGGGTTCTCGAGGGCCTTCGAGTCGGGCATGGTCGCGAGAAAGCCCCCCGCGAGATCGTGGCTCAAGCGACCGATCTGGTAGACGTTGCGCGTGATGTTCTGCTTGACCGTATTGGCCATCATCGGGTCGACCATGAACGAGCCGCAGGGCAGCGCGTAGCCCATGGCGCTCGCGCCGATGGCCGAGGCGTAGGTGGTCTCGTTCATGTGGATCATCTCGATCAGCTTGTCTTTGACGACCGCGTTCTTCTCGGTGCCGAGCACGCGCGTCATCTTGGCCGTGGCGCCGATCAAGACGTCGGCATTGCCGCCCTTGCAGCCGCCGTAGTTGGCGCGGTGCCAGGTGGCGAAGTAGGTGACGAGCTTGCCCACGTGGCTCGTCTCGCCGTTCAAGAAGATGCGCTCGTTCGGCACGAACACGTCCTCGAAGACCACCATCGCTTCGCCGCCCACGACGCCGAAGCGTGGATTGCCCGCGTCGCAGCCCTTCTCGAGCTTGCGCGTGTCGTTCGACTGGCGACCGAAGATGAACACCACACCGGGGGCGTCAGCGGGCACCGCACAGGCGATGGCGTAGTCTTTCTCGTCGGGCTTGAGCCCGGTGCCCGGCAAGACGAGGATCTCGTGCGAGTTGATGCCGCCCGTGTTGTGGAGCTTCGCGCCGCGAATCACCACACCGTCTGGACGCCGCTCGACCACACGCACGAACTGATCCGGGTCGGGCTGCTCGAAGGGGCGCTTGCCGCGGTCGCCCTTGGGGTCGGTCATCGCGCCCGCGAGCATCAGGTCTTCCTTCTGCACGTGCTCGAGGTACTTCTTCAAGCGAGCGTGGTAGTCGGTGCCCTCGGCTGCATCGACCTCGAACGACACAGCGTACATGGCGTTGATGGCGTCGAGCCCTACGCAGCGCTGAAAGCACGTGCCCGTCACTTGGCCCAGCAGACGCAGCATTTGGATCTTTTTTACGAGATCGTCTGCGCTCTGGAAGATGTGCGTGTAGCGGTGGATGCGCTCCCCGGTGAGATGGCTCTTCACCGTCATCACGTCCTGATGCTCGGGCTTGTGGGCGAGCTCGTAGGTCTTGGCGACGGTGTTGATGTGGGGCGCGATCGAAGGGTGGTCGACGACGCTGTCCACGCGCTCGCCCCCCACGTAGGCCCGAATCTTGAGGGCCCTGAGGCTGTCGACGTACTGCTGAGGGGTCTTGAGCGGCATCGAAAATCTCCTGCGCGAGGACGTGATCGCGAGCGTACGCGTATCAATCGGTGTAGCGAACCCCCGCGCAGGTTGCCAGTGTTTAGCACTGCTGCTCCCCATCTTCGGCGGCGCTCGCTCGTTCGGCGCCCTTCTGCGGTTCGTCGGCCAGCTTGAAGGGGGAGAGACCCC
>CAYNOM010001388.1:0-1734 GCA_964398415.1 uncultured Polyangiales bacterium
GGCCGAGTTGGAGGAGGAGCGTTTTCGTCTCCGCTTCCGGGGCGCCACCGAAGCGCTGAGCAACCCGCTCCGCCTGCGGACGATTCGCCGCGACATCGCGCGGCTTCAGACCGTGCTCGCCGAAAAGGGCGAGCGCACGGAGGCCGCACGCTAACGCGTGCGAGAGGATAATCAGATGGCTGAAACCGAAAAGACCGCCGCTCCCGCCCGTACTGCCCGCAAGGTGCGTCAGGGCTTGGTTGTGAGCGACAAGATGGACAAGACAATCGTGGTCGCGATCGAGCGTCGCGTGCCGCATCCCGTCTATGGGAAGATGGTGACCAAGACCCGGCGCCTGAAGGCGCACGACGAGGCAAACTCGGCGAAGGTCGGCGACACTGTCAGGATCGTCGAGACCCGCCCGCTGTCTAAGGACAAGCGGTTCCGGTTGCTCGAGATCGTTGACCGCGCGCGTTAAGGAGAACTGACCAATGATCCAGCAAGAATCGGTCGTGAAGGTCGCGGACAACTCGGGGGCCAAGAAGGCCCTCGTGATCCGCGTCCTCGGTGGAACGCGCAAGCGCTACGCCAGCCTTGGAGACAAGGTTGTGGTGGCGGTCAAGGACGCGCTCCCCAATGGCACCGTCAAGAAGTCCGACGTGGCCAAGGCTGTGGTTGTGCGCACGGTGAAGGAAGTGCGTCGCAAGGACGGCAGCTACATCAAGTTTGACGAGAACGCCATCGTCATCATCGATGACAAGGGCGAACCCCGCGCGACGCGCATCTTCGGGCCGGTGGCCCGCGAGCTCCGCGAGAAGCGCTATATGAAGATCGTGTCGTTGGCCCCTGAGGTGTTGTAAAGATGCGTATTCTCACTCATCGCAAGACTCGCGGACAGAAGAACGTCACGCGTCATCAGCGCAACGCCGAGCGCGTCGTCACCAAGATCACCAAGGGTGATACGGTGCGTGTGCTGCGCGGCGACGATAAGGGCAAGGAAGGCAAGGTCATCACGGTGCACTTGAAGAAGGGCCGCGTGACGATTGACGGCATCAACATTGTGAAGAAGCATCGCCGTGCGCGCACCGCCGACGAGCAGTCGGGCATCATTGAGATGCCGGCTCCCGTGGCGCTGAGCAACGTGATGTTGTTGGACCCGAAGTCGGGTGAGCCGACGCGCGTCCGCGCGCGGATTGACGCCGACGGTACGAAGGAGCGCATCAGCGCGAAGAGCGGGCAGTCGATCCCGCGGGCCCGCTGAGCGAGGACTGACCAATGGCGACGACTAAGACGCAGGACAAGAAGAAGAGCGGCGGACAGGGCGAGAAGCGCCAGTCAATGCTGCCGAAGGATCACGCGGGCAAGGACCTTCCGGTTCAGCCCCCACGCCTGCACGCGCATTACGTGAAGGTCGTGCGTGCGCGGTTGATGAGCCAGTTTGGGCTCAAGAACCCGCACCAGGTCCCGAACCTCACCAAGATCACGTTGAACGTGGGAATGGGTGAGGCCATCAAGCAGCCGAAGATTCTCGACGCGATTGTTGATGAGCTTGCGGTGATTGCCGGCCAGAAGCCGATGCGCACCAAGGCTAAGAAGAGCATCGCGAACTTCGGCCAGCGCGAAGGCCAGGAGATCGGCGTGGCGGTGACGCTGCGTGGCGACCGGATGTGGGAGTTCCTCGACCGATTCATTTCGGCCGCGATCCCGCGTATCCGTGACTTCCGCGGTCTCTCCACGCGTTCGTTTGACGGCCGT
>CAYNOM010001389.1:0-1515 GCA_964398415.1 uncultured Polyangiales bacterium
GGCGCGATCCTGGATGTCGTGAACGTACTGCAGGTGAGCCATCCCCAAGAGCTCGCAAGTGCGAAACAGATGATCGTACGCATGGTCGAGATGTTGACCAAGATGTGCCGGTAGCGTTCGGCCGAGCGGCCACTGCCGGCCTGCGTGAGCGTGAGCGTGAGCGGACGTCCTGGCTCACGCTCACCCTCACGCTCACGACCACCCAGGGACAGCGCGCCGCGGCCCTGACCCGTGGTAGAACGCGCGGGTGGCGCGATTGAGCCGAGTCCCATTGCCGCGCGTCGCGCCCGCCACGGCGCTGCGCAACCTGCGGCATGTGTTGACGTCGCGCGACACGCTGCGCCTTTTGGCCTTCAAGATGCGCGGCGATCGCATCCTGACGCGCGCCTCGGCCCTCTCCTTCGAGACGCTGCTCGCCATCGTGCCACTGATGGCCGTGGCCATGGCCGCGCTCAGGGTGCTCGCGGGCCCCGAGCAGCAGCGCCAACTTCTGCACTACCTCGCCAATCGCTACGTTCCCGCCGCCACCACGGCCGCCGTCAATCGCCTGCTGCCGCTGATGGAGCGCCTCGATCTGCGCACCATCGGCCTCGTGGGCCTGCTGGCACTCTTGCCCGTGATGTTCTCGCTCGTGGACGCCGTAGAGCTCGCGCTGTCCGACATCTTCCGTGCCCCGCGGCGCAACCACTGGTGGCGCCTGCTGACCCTCGGCGCCCTGGTCACGCTCGCGCCCTTCGGCTCGCTGCTCACGATCCGCTACATCCCCTGGACCAGCATGGCCGCCGACCAGGTGATAGCCCCGTTGCTCGGCACCACGGTGCTGCTCTACGTGGCCTTCATGATGCTGCCCAGCGTGCAGATCCGGCATCGCGCCGCCCTGGTCGGCTCGCTCACCACGGGTGTCGCCCTCTCGAGCGCGAAGGCGATCTTTGGCTTCTACGCGTCGCACCTCGGCGGCTCGGTGCAGGCCCTGTGGGGCGCCACGGTGTTCGTGCCGTTGCTCATGCTCTGGATCCTGCTCGGCTGGTGCATCGTGCTCCTCGGAGCCGAAGTGTCCGCCACCCTTCAGGAACGGCTGCTCACGCTCGAGCTGCCCACCCCCCACCGCAGCCGGCGACGTCCCCGGCGCAGCCGCCTGAGGCGCCGCCTCGCGCACAAGCCGCCCCCCGAGACTCACCCCGACACGCCTTGACAAGCCGTCACCAGCCGCGCCATCTTGTCATCTCTCAAGACAAGGTGGCAGCGCGTGGATAGAAATGACATCACGGTGCTGGTGGTCGATGACGAGTTGGCAAACCTCGAGTCGCTCGAACGTCTGATGGCACGGGAGGGCCTGCGTGCCCTGACGGCCCCGAGCGGCCAGAAGGCCCTCGAGGTATGTCGCCAGCACCGGGTCGACGTGGTGCTCACCGACCTGATGATGCCGGGCATGGACGGCATCTCCTTGATCAAGGCCTTGGCCACGGTCGCTCCGGATGCGGAGGTGAGCTTTGAAATCGATCCGCGGACATTTGA
>CAYNOM010001389.1:1525-1734 GCA_964398415.1 uncultured Polyangiales bacterium
GTCGACGTGGTGGTGACCGACCTGATGCTGCCCGGCATGAGCGGCATCGACGTGATGCGCGCGCTCAAGACCGTGGCGCCCGATGCCGAGGTGGTCGTGATGACCGCGTACGGCACGGTCGAAAAGGCCGTCGAAGCGATGCGCGAAGGCGCGTACGACTTCGTCGAGAAGCCGCTCAAGCGCGTGCAGATCGTGAAGACGGTGCGCAA
>CAYNOM010001390.1:0-1734 GCA_964398415.1 uncultured Polyangiales bacterium
GGCGCGTGCGCGAGGTTCGTGCGTCGGTGCTCCTGCTCGAAACGGAGGACGGGGTGATCGTGCGGGTGCCACACCTGCGCGCGCTCTGGCACCCGATCCGCCTGCTCGGCCGGGGTGACTCGTGAATCCGATGCTGGTCCTCCTGGTGCTGCTGGTGGTTGCGTACATCGGCAGTCACTGGGGGATGCTGCAGGGCACGCGTGCGTTCGGCTCGGCCTCAGGGGTGGAATACGTGGTCCTCGGGGGCCTTCTGGGTCCTCACGCCCTTGGGCTGCTTGGGGGCGACGAGCTGCGCATGTTTCAGCCCGTCGCGTTTGTGACCCTCGGCTGGATTGCTCTCGGCTACGGGGTCGAGTGCGGCATGGTGGGTGCGCAGCGCGCTCCCTGGTCGCGCCTTCTGTTGAGCTCGCTATGTACCAGTGTCGTCGCGGCTTCTGCTGGTGGTGGCGCGTGGTGGATGGCGACGAAGCTTGGCCTCGACGCGCGTCGCGCACTGTTGCTCGCGGTTGCCACGGGCCTGGTGTCGGCTGAGACGTCGCGACAGGTGGTACGCTGGGTGTCCGAGCTGCGCAGTGCGAGTGGTCCGTTATCGAAGCTCCTCCTCGAGCTGGCGGCTTCCGACGACATCGTGGTGTTTGTCGTCCTGGCCTGGCTCGTCGCGGCCTTCGGACCGGCGACCTACACTGCCAGTCCGCAGATGGTCGTCCTGGCCGCGGCGGGTAGTGTAGTGCTAGGGCTCGTGCTGGGTGCCACGGCGGCCTGGCTCATTGCCCACATGCCCTCGACGACCGAGCGCTGGACGATCCTGCTCGGGACTGCGTTTCTCGTGACGGGCATGATGAACGGCTTCAGCTTGAGCGAGATGGCCGCTGGCTTCGCGGCGGGCGTGGCCCTGAATGTCGCGAGTCCCCGTGCGGCATCTGTGCGCGAAGAGCTGCGCCGCACAGAGGGAGCGGTGCTGCTCCCGGCGCTCCTGCTCGCAGGTGCCTCGCTATCACCGCAGCTCTCACCCGACGAGTGGATCATCGTCGGGGTGGCGCTCGCGGCGCGTGTGCTGGCGTCGTTGCTCATCGGCAGCGCCATCGCGGCGCTTCGTGCGAAGCCGCGACCAGGCCCATTCGCGCTCGGCCTTGGGCTCCTGTCCTCCGGAACGCTCACCATGGTGGTCGCGTTCAGTCTCCACCTCAGCTTTGGTGAACCGCTCGGGCGGATCGTGTTGGCGGTGGCTTTCCTCGGCACCGTGCTGGGGGAGCTGGTGGGCCCGAGTGCGATGAGCCGGGCGCTCCTTCGCGCGGGCGAGCTTGGCGTCGAGCCGCGGGCGAGCCAGCCTGACCCGGAGCCTACCCCATGAGCGCGGCGACTGTTGCGAAGGGGCCGCTCACGCGAGCCGGGCAGGCGCTTGCCCTCCTGCTCGTGTTCGGTCTGCTGTTCGCGATGAGTCAGGTGCCCCAGGCGCTGTCGGGTCGCGGCGCAGCCGTGGCAGCCACTGGCTTTCTACTCCTCGCCGGAATGCTCACGAGCGAGCTCTTCGAGCTCGTCGGCCTTCCTCACCTCACGGGTTACATCGCAGCCGGAGTCATCGGAGGGCCCCATGTGCTGCACTTTCTCGAGCACACGACGGTCGAGCGACTGTCCAACGTCAACACCCTCGCGCTCTCGTTGATCGCGCTGGCGGGCGGCCTCGAGCTGCGCGTCGGGGACGTGCGTGCGGTCGTGAAGTCAGTGGCGTTCAGC
>CAYNOM010001391.1:0-1732 GCA_964398415.1 uncultured Polyangiales bacterium
GTTTTCGCGCACGACCACGGAGGTGAACGCGGTGGTGAGGTTGAGGGTGGCGAGGGCGTGGCGTGGGCGGACAGGTCGGCTCGAGGCGTCGTCGAAGTCCACGTCGCCCAGGGCGTCTTTGTAATGCTTCAGCCTGTGCTCGTCGCCGCCGCCGTTGGCGAAGCGCACGGCCCCTTCGAAGAACTCGTCCGGCGTCATGCCATAGACGCTGCGCAGGCGGCCGGTGGTCTCGATCAGACCGCACGCGCCCAGGCTCCAGAGGTCGTCCCAGCCGAGGCCAGCTTCGCACTGAAACACGAATTTGAGCCCGCCTTCGACGAAGTCGCGCATGGCGCCGTCGAGGACGAGGTTGGGGGCGGCGAGGGCGCCGCTCAGCCACACGAGAAAGCCCGCGGGCGTGTCGCACACGCTGCCCATGACGTCCTGGGCGACGTGAAGCTTGCTGCCGTCGATGAAGCTCTCGAGGCCCACGTGACGCCATGCGCCACCTGCGGGTAGGCAGTAGACGGCGTCGTCCTCGTGGACCCAGCGCTGGGTGCGGTACCACAGGTCCCAGCTCGTCGTGCCGCGGCGCCGGTACAGGCGCTGCCAGTCTGCAAGGCCCGCGCGAGGGCTGCCGAAGGTGGCGACGCCGCTGACGCGGCACCCGTCGCCCTCGAGCAGCTCGGCCACGATCGTGGCGGCCGCGCCGCCCAGGCTGTGCCCCGTGAGCCAGACCTGTCCACCGCGCTCGCAGTGATCGATCACCGCGTCGTAGATCTCGTCGTAGAGCGTATCGGCGTGGCGATAGAAGCCCTGGTGGTAGGTGGCGCCGGCGGTGGTGAGCGTCGGCGCCAGCAGCGCGTCCTGGAACTTGTCGGCGTTCTGTTGCGAGCCGCGGATGCCGACGACAAGCACGCGCCCGAGCATGTCCTGCGCGACGAATGCTTGGGCATCCACGAGATCGAGCAAGCCCGTCTGCTGATCGATCGTGCGCCTGAGCACGAAGCCCATGTTCCAAAGGTGCTTGGGCAGGCCAGACTGCTTCTGGTTCGCGAGCTGCGCGAGCTCCACCGACAGGTGCTGGGTCTTGGCGAAGTTGCCGACGAAGCCGCGCGAGTCGGCGTAGCCGTCGCTGAAGTCGGTCTTGAAGGCTTTCGTGGTGGTGGCGTGGGCGACGTAGATGTTGGGGACGTCGAGGGCGTGGGCGTGCGAAGCGGACGCGAGCGCGGCGGTGCAGAGCGCGGCGAGGAGCAGGGGCGTGCGGCTGAGCATGGTGGGGGACCGTTGGAGTTGGGAGGATCGCGGGGGCGGGAGAACGCGAGCGCGCCCCGCGCGCCTGTGGCGTGCGGGGCGGGGGCACAAGAATCGAGGACTGTCCGCTTTGGCGCGCTCAGTTGACGATTTCACACTGCTGCACGATGCTGTAGGAGTGCTGGCCAGTACCCTCGCAGGCGCTCGTCAGGTTGCATTGCAGCTTCTTTCCTGAGAGGAAGGCAGCAAGCGCCAGGCTAAGCACCTTCTCGGGGTCCGTCTTGGCAGCGATGATGTTCTTGTGGTTGCAGGTTCCGATGTTGGCACCCCTGATGTATACGGCGCCGTCCGCATATCCCCCGAAGACACCCATCGGGGTGAAAGGTGCAGTCCATGCGGCTTCGGCCGTAGAGGTGAGCGCGATGGTGGAAGCAAGAGCGGCACAGAGGGCGAGGGCTTTCTTCATGGGGGACGTTCCTTTCGGTTGTGATCTCGACGC
>CAYNOM010001392.1:0-380 GCA_964398415.1 uncultured Polyangiales bacterium
GGGCGTACCGGTGCCGGGGTTGCTCGGGGTGGGCGGAGGCGGCGGCTCATAGCAGTCCTGCGGCAGCTCGAACACGGTCGCTTGCGCTTCGTCGAGCACGAGGATCGCGTACTCGTAGGTCTCTGCGATGCGGCCGGTGCTCCACGGACCGAGCGCGATCACGCGCACACGCGCGCTGAGCGTACCGAGCGGCAGCGTGGCCGCACCGGTGAAGCTGTGGTCGTTCAGGAAGGTGACCTCACCGACCTGGACCAGCGTCCACGCACCGCCATCGAGCGAGAGCTCGACGTTGACGTTGTGGTGCTCGTCGGTGGTGGGCGTGCCGTAGAGCGTGTAGTTGCTCATGGTGACGGTCCAGCTGATGGCTGGGCCGCCCTCCG